>NZ_ANKP01000208.1:0-2118 GCF_000319775.1 Cupriavidus sp. HMR-1 | reverse complement strand
CGCCCGGGCAGGGCGAGGGCGATCCGCGCACGCAGGGTTTGCTCGGCGCGTTGCGTCGCACGGCGTGGCGTCGAGCACGCTTCACCCGGCTCCCCACCGGCGCTGGCGAGGCCGCCATTCTACCCGAGCGAGGCTGGCACCGGGCGTTTCAGACATCCCGCCGGCACCAGTCGCACGGGGTGTTCGTCTACGCCAGCACGACCGGTGTCTACGGTGATCGCGGCGGCGCCCGCGTGCGGGAATTCGATGCGGTGCGCCCCCAGACCGCGCGTGCGCGCCGTCGGGTCGCCGCGGAGGCGGCAGTGCGGCGTTTCGGCCGCGACGCCGGCTGGCGTGCCGGTATCGTCCGGATTCCGGGCATTTATGCCGAGGATCGCCTGCCAATCGCGCGTCTGAACAAGCGCACGCCGGCGCTGGCGTCGCAGGATGACGTCTACACGAGCCACATCCATGCCGACGACCTGGCGCGCACGATGATTGCGGCGATGTGGCGTGGCCGCCCGCAGCGCGTGGTCCACGCCAGCGATGACACGGAATTGCGCATGGCCGATTACTTCGACCTCGTGGCAGACCGCAAGGGCCTGCCGCGCCCGCCGCGCATCACGCGGCAGCAGGCGCGCGAGATGATCGAGCCGACGTTGCTGAGCTTCATGAGCGAGTCGCGCCGGATCGACAATCGCCGACTCAAGCGTGAGCTGCGACTGCGGCTGCGATACCCCACCGTCGCGTCGTTCTTCGACCGCTGAACATACCTGCTCCCGCCATCTCGCGGTGGCACGCCGATTGCGTATGCCTTTGTCATCGCTTGTTGTATATACAGCAATGGTGCGGCGTGCCATCCCAGTGGCTTCGGATGTGACCGGCAACGGTGCGCCGCAGCATCCCGGCGCACCGCTATTGCGCATATTTATTGGTATTCCGGCAATCTGATGCGTGCCTGATCTCAGGTAAACCCCGGGTTTGACTTGTATATACAGCGTTGCTAAATTGCCCGTCACGGCGGCAGCGCAGTCAGCGCCGCCCGATCCGGGAGACGGGTCCTGCCCCCACATCTGACGACCATTGGAGCCGACGCATGTCGCTGCAACGCCACGCAGTCACCGCCATTCTTGCCCTCGCGGCTTCCGCCGCCGCCACCGCACATGCGGATAACACGCCGGTTGCGCTCGGCATGAGTGGATGGACCGGCTTTGCGCCGCTGACACTGGCCGACAAGGCCGGCATCTTCAAGAAGCATGGCGTTGACGTGGACATCAAGATGATTCCGCAGAAGGACCGCCACCTTGCGCTGGCGTCGGGCGCGATCCAGTGCGCGGCGACTACGGTGGAAACGCATGTGGCGTGGAATGCCAACGGGGTGCCGATCACGCAGATCGTGCAGCTCGACAAATCCTATGGCGCGGACGGCCTAGCCGTGCGCGGCGACGTCAAGAGCTTCGCGGACCTGAAGGGCAAGACCATCGGCGTCGATGCGCCGGGCACCGCGCCGTATTTCGGCCTGGCCTGGATGCTCAAGAAGAACGGCATGACGCTGAAGGACGTCAAGGTGACCACGCTGTCGCCACAGGCTGCCGCCCAGGCATTCGTGGCCGGCCAGAACGACGGCGCGATGACGTACGAGCCGTACCTGTCGACGGTGCGCGCGAACCCGGACAAGGGCAAGATCCTGGCCACCACGCTCGACTACCCGATGGTGACCGATACGCTCGGCTGCGCGCCGAAGTGGCTCAAGGACAATCCCAAGGCCGCGCAGGCGCTGGTGGACAGCTATTTCGAAGCGCTCGAAATGATCCGCAAGGAGCCGGACAAGGCCAACGAGATCATGGGCGCGGCGGTCAAGCAGACCGGCGAGCAGTTCGCGAAATCCTCGGCGTACCTGCGCTGGCAGGACAAGGATGCCAACCGCAAGTTCTTCAGTGGTGAGCTGGCCAGCTTCAGCAAGGAGGCCGCCGGCGTGCTGATGGACATCGGCGTGATTCGCCAGGTGCCGGATGTGACGGCGATCTATGACGCACGCTTCCTCAAGTAAGACGGAGTCCCCGGCCATGTCGCAAGCCTCCACGCCAACCACCGCGGCCGCTGCCCGCGTGCCCGCGCCGATCGAGGCGCAGGGCGCGC
>NZ_ANKP01000207.1:0-2874 GCF_000319775.1 Cupriavidus sp. HMR-1 | reverse complement strand
TCCTCGTGCGCCAGCGCCGCGCGCAGGCGCACATCGCGCGCCTCGGCCTCATGCGGCTGTGGCCGCGCCAGCATCTCGCCGGCGTCATCGGCAAACACGCTCAGCACGCCGATCAGGTCGAAGCGGATCGGCACGTCGAAACCAAGACCCTTCATGCGCTTACCAAGGATTTCAGCCGCCAGTCGCGCGCGCGCCGCTGCATTGGGGCCCGCATACGAGATCTCGCCCTCGGCAATCCAGCCGCCCTGGTAGAACAGGTTGACCTTGAGCGTGTCTGGACGCGCATGGCCTCGGATGTTGCGGACAGCTACGCGATCCGGACCGACCTGCGCGACGGTCACCTCGCCGATATCGGCGACCACGTCGGGGGTCAGGTAGGCGCAGGGGTCGTGCACCTCGTACAGAAGTTGCTCCTTCACGGTGCGCAGATCCACGCAGCCGCCGGTGCCAGCCGCCTTGAAGATCTCGATGCCACCATCGGCATCGAGCCGCGCGATCGGAAATCCCACGGCGTGTACATCGGGCACGTCCTTCATGCCCGGATCTGCAAAATAGCCGCCGCTGACCTGCGCGCCGCATTCGAGCAGATGGCCGGCCATCGTCGCAGCAGCCAGGCGATTCCAGTCATCCCAGGCCCAGCCGAAGTGCGCCATCGCCGGACCCACGGCCAGCGCGGGATCGGCCACGCGGCCGCACACCACCACCTGCGCGCCGTCACGCAGCGCATCGGCAATGCCCTGCGCGCCGATGTAGGCGTTGGCGCAAACGAAACGCGCCTCCGGGAAAGAGTCGCCGACGATACCGCGCAGCAGCGCGCGACCTTCGTCGTGCGACAGGTCGTCACCCTCCACCACGGCCACACGCGGCGCGGGAAGGCCCAGCGCCACCGCCAGTTCGCCGATACGGCGGGCCGCCGCACGCGGATTGGCCGCGCCGAAGTTGCCGACGATCGGAATGTCGTTGGCCAGGCACAAGCCAAGGACCGGCGTCAGGAGCTGGTCCAGCAGCGGTTCGTAGCCATGCTCGGGATCGTCGCGGCGTGCCAGTTGCGCAAGTGCCAGCGTGCGTTCGGCCAGCGTTTCGAAGATCAGCGCGGCAGGTCCGCCCGCGGCAATCAGCGTGCGCACGACGGGCAGGGCGGCGTCGGTGCGGTCACCGGAAAATCCGGCTCCGGAGCCGATCAGCAAGGGGACAGTCATGGCGTTTCCGAAACTCGAAGGAAAGGACGGCGAACCCATTCTAGGTCTCGCAGACTCTCGCTGACAAACGGATGATTTGGATTAATCTATCGGTATTTCCGATAAATCTCCACTACCCGAACCATGCTGTCGAACCTGTCGGTCAAGCACCTGCGCGCTTTCGTTGCGCTGGCCACCCATCGCAACTTCACGCGCGCGGCGCAGGCGTGCCACCTGTCCCAATCGGCATTCAGCGCGTTGATCCAGACGCTCGAGGAACAGGCGGGCTGCCGGCTTTTCGAACGCACCACGCGACATGTGGACCTGAGCACCGACGGGCGCCGATTCGAGGAGATGGCGCGTCGGCTGCTGGGCGATTTCGAAGCGGCCTTCGATGACCTGCGCGATCATGCCGAGCGCCGCAAGGGTCGCGTGGCGATCGCGGCGCTACCGTCGCTGGCGGGCGGCGACCTGCCGCCGTTGCTGGCCAACTTCCACCAGCAATATCCCGGCATCGCGCTGGAACTGCACGACCAGCTCGCCGACGGCTGCATCGAGTTGGTGCGACGTGGGCAGGCCGACTTCGCGCTGGCGCCCGCGCCGGCTCAGGACGCCGACCTGCGCGTCGAAGCGCTGGTGCGCGATAGCTTCCATCTGGTCTGCCCGGCCGATCACCCGCTGGCCGGGAAGCGCCGCGTTACGCCGCAAGCCCTGGCCGGACTGCCATTCATCCAGCTATCCCGCACCAGCAGCGTGAGGCAGCACCTGGATGCAGCACTGCATCCGCTCAAGTTGAACGGGGTCATGGAAGTCGAGCACCTGGCTACCGTGGCGGCGCTCGTCGAGGCGGGTCTGGGCGTTTCGGTCGTGCCGGCGCTGGCGCTATTTCAGTTCCGGCGCGAGGGGCTGGCCATCCGGCCCATGCAGATGCCCACGCTGCTGCGCGACATCTGCGTGGTACGACTCAAGGACCGGGGTGATTCGGCGGCGGCAACCGCGATGCTGGAGTGCCTGCGCGCGCATTACCGGAGCGGCAGGCGCTAGAGGATTGGGCTCAGAAGTGGCCGAGGTAGCCACCATCGACGGCGAGCACCTGCCCTGTCACGTACGATGCCGCCGGCGAAGCCAGGAACACCACCGCACCCGCCACCTCTTCCGGCTGGCCCCAACGGCCCAGTGACGTCCGGTTGCGCAGCCACTCTGCCACGGTCTTGTCGGCCACCATCGCCTGATTCGGCTCGGTGGCGAAGTATCCCGGCGCAATGGCGTTGACGGTAATGCCCTGGCGGCCCAGATCGGCGGCCATCGCACGCGTCAGCGCATCGAGTCCGCCCTTGGTGGCGGGATAGAGCACGTCATTGGCGCGCGCCACCTGGCCGGCGATCGACGTGACATTGACGATCCGTCCATACCCGCCACGCTGCATCCATTGCGCCGCGTGACGGCATAACGCATAGGGCGCGACGAGGTTGGTCTCCAGCATCTCGCGCAGGTCAGCAGCATCGAGATGGGCCATCGAATTGCGATTGCGTGCGCCGGCATTGTTGACGAGGATGTCGAGCCGCCCGTGACGGGCCGCGATGTCATCGAACGCCGCGGCCACGGCGGCCTCATCGGTGATGTCGAGAACGAGCGCCTCGGCGCCGAGGCCGCTGGCCAGCAGTTGCGCGACGGCTTCGTCCACGCGCGCGGCGTT
>NZ_ANKP01000206.1:0-5989 GCF_000319775.1 Cupriavidus sp. HMR-1 | reverse complement strand
CCGACGTGCGCACCACCGCGGCCCTGCTGCGCGCGCAGGCGGCCAGGCTCGGCAGCGCCAAGGCCGATCTGCTGCCGCGCTTCTACCTCAGCTTCATCGGTCTGGATGGACGCATTCGCATCGACGGGTTGCCGGCCCTCAGCGGTACCGGCGGCCTGCTGAGCGCCGGCGTCGACCTGCCGCTGTTCAACGCCGGGCGCATCCGCGCGAATATCGCGGCCAACGATGCCCGGCTGCAAGCGGCACTGGTTGAGCACGAGAAGGCGGTGCTGCGCACGCTGGAAGAAGTGGACAGCGCCTACGGCGTGCGCCATGGGCTTGACCTAAGGAGCCAGCGGCTGGAAGGCACCCTTGCTATTGCCCAGCGCAATGCCAACCAGGCGCAGCGGCTGTATGAAGGTGGGCGGCGCACTCTCCAGGACGTGCTCGATGCCCGCATCGGCGCACTCCAGCGAGAAGACGAAGTACTCCAGGCGCAGACCGGGCAGGCCCTTGCCACGGTCCAGCTCTACCGGGCGCTGGGCGGCGGCTGGTCAGAGGCGGACACGGTCGAGCCAGCTTCTGCAGACCGGGACGCGCGCGGCTGACACCGATGGGCGGGCGGGTTCACGGCCGACTCGACGAACCCTGATGCAATCGGCTCCCCATGCCGATAGCGGCCCCCCTAGTATGAAGTGCCGGTTGTTGTCCGTGGAGACGATGAACGCCGCCTAGTGATTGGCAGGACTTGTTCTACAACGCCGCTATCGTAGTCACCTCGAAGTGAGCTTCGACTTCGGGTGTTGGTAGATCTCCCCACCCTCGCCAGCCATGGGCAATGGGATGCTTTGGAGGCCTCTTACCCGTCTCCAATATTGTCTGCTACGGGCCGTCGACATCTTTCGATTCTGTGCCGGAAAGCAGCCAAGGCAACTATATTTGCAAGACCCGTAACCTTTCCAAGACGATTCTGGATATCTTCGCAAGCAGGCCTGCCGTCATCGGAGCCGGCGCACAAATGGCGTCAACCTGGGTGCAATGGGGGGTGCTTACCAACAATAAGAAGGGCTTTCTGCGCTGCTCAATGTCGCGCATCACCTCAAGCGAGGGATGCTTCGACATGGGGTCTCCAATCCGTACAATCCGATGGCAACTCGCTTGCGCTGCTGTACGAGAACGGCCGCAAAGCAAAGCTTCCCTTTGACGGAGAAGTTTGGTTGAAAGCTTATGTCGATGGCTCTGAGCGTACAGTTCAAGTGGAGTCGGGGACGCGATTCCGATGGCGGGTGAATGGCCGGTAGTGTCCAGACCAACGCAGCCGATGTACTTTTCCCTGCTCGCCAGAAATGGAACGCGGTTCTTCTCTTTGATAAATGGAACCGTCCGGAAATATGGCGTTTGATTCCTGACCGCCCCCGACATAGAGCCGTCAACACGTTCGACGAAACCAGCAACGGGAAGCTCGTTGAGACCAGTCGGCGTGCACCAAGCAGCAATGCAGCTCTAGACGCTACGACAACGAAGGCTTGCATATTGTCGAAGGAAGTAGGGGCGGACAGGAAAAAAAGAGCGCTGCCTCGGAACGAGTCCAGCGCCCTCCGGATAAACTCACTCCATAAACTAGAGCAACGTGGTCTCCTCCAGCAATTCCCGGCTTGCCGCATCAACAAATGGCTCGTCCTTGCTTGGACGCCCGCCCGGCAGCGCCCACGTGCTGCCGTCCTTGGAAACCAGCAACACGCGATCGCCGCGAGCACAAACCACCGTGGCTCTAGCCGAGGGCTTTGGCGGCCTCGTCGTCGAAGGCGTGTATGCACGTCGCTTGCTCGCTCCGTTGGGCGCCGGAATCTGGTCTTTCGATGCTTGGACCAATGCCACGCGGCAGCATGGCAGAAGCATTCCAATCAACCGGTGTGCGATCCCGCACAGATCGACCAGCTCGGGTGTATTAGGTTGCTGTTCGCGGGATTGCTGCCCCGCAAACTCCTGCAGGAGACGGAGATGGGAACACTGTGGAGAGCATTCTCGCAATCTCGTTCGCACTTTGCACTGCCTTTGGGCCGGCAGTATCGGCGCAACAGACCATTACCCAGGCGTCCCTTTATGATCGTTTGGGAGGGCTAAAGGGCATCACAGTCGTGGTCGACGATTTTATCGACCGACTCGTCGCAAATAAAACACTAAACCAGAATCCTGCCATCGCTGCGGGCCGCAAGAGTTCTCTGCCACCATATCTCAAGTTCCAGGTTGCGCAATTGGTCTGCGAGGTCAGCGGTGGCCCATGCAAGTACACCGGAAAGCCGATGAACGAGTCGCACGCTCTTCTGAATATCAGCGAGCGCGAGTGGGATGTGATGGCCAAGGAGTTTAAGAAGTCCCTGGACAAGTTCAAGGTTCCGGCAGCAGAGCAAAAGGAGCTGTTTGATATTGTCGGCAAGACGAAAGCGGATATTGTCGTCAGGAAATGATCCTCGCCTTGGCCGAAGCGACCGTTGCATACTGGGACACCTTGCGCGTAGTCGCGTCCCAGGCTGTCTCAGCGCCGCCGTAAGGCGTCGAACGCCAATCCGAGCGTGATCCCGACCAATGCGAGAACCCGCCTGGGGCACCACCTATGGAGCAGCGATCGGAAGCTTGGACGGCGTCGCCTGCTGTCGACCGTTATCTGCTAGTGAACATCCCGTGCCGGCGGATCAGCGGCTCGGCAAAGGTCCGCTCGACGAACTCCCGCAGCTGGCTCAGGTCGGTCCGGGTGCAGACCTCCGTGGTCTGCACCGAGGCATGGCCGAGCAGCGCCTGTGCCTCATCGGTCTTTCGGCGCGGTTAATCCGGACTCTCGACCACGGGTATCGTCGTGGTGTGCGTCAAACGGATTGCATCCTATTCAGATTGACCCTGACACGCTTGACCTTGGGTAAATGTCAGAAGCAATACTCCGACCCTCGCCTGCGCAAACGCCTATAGGCACTGCCGATAAGGAAGGCGTAGCTAGATGAAGGAAATCATGGTGAGACCCGGCGCCAACCCGGGTCGGGATCAAACGACTTCATTGCCGCAGCCTTGGTCGCACCGTCCAGGCCCAAGTCACGCTCGTAGACCTGGCCCTCATGGCTCATCATGAAGCTCATAACACCAGTGTCATGGTAGCGAACGGGCCAAGCCAACACAGCAAAACCATCGAGCATCCTTCCATTTACGACATAGTCGAATGCTCCGCCTGGCGCGTGATCGCCTTGAGAGGTCAGGAGTTTGTAATAATATCCGTAGTAGCTTTTCGTCCTGACATTACGTTTGCTCGCCGTGGAGAAGCCCGGCCCATGGGGGCTCCGGGGCCTAGTTGCACGTGTCGGATGGCTCATTTCGGCTTGCTCATCAGAGATGCTGGTCTTGTTGGCGGCATACACCGACACAGCAGAGCGGTGCTGTTCGGCCAAGGCGTACTTGTACTGCGCGTCGTAGATTGCCAGCATCATCTGGATTACGGCCAGCTCGTTTCGACTGATCCGACGCACACGCATTTCTTCAACACCGGCTCGCGTATCGAAACGCCAGCCTTTCGCAGTTTTCACCAAGGGAATAGGCAATGTCCAACCGTCGTTGCCTACGGCGATGTAGGCGTAATTGCCTGCTGCCTGGATCGCATGCGAAACATTCCAAGCGTCGAGGAACTGCAATCGAATCTCGGCGCCAACGGGTGGGATGAAATCTCGAAAGTTAGACCCCAAGATGGCCCTCATGGCCCCCACGTCGTTGGCGGCGATGGCATCGCCAAACGCGCTCATCGCGACCGCTGGGGAGCTAAACAGACTGTTCGCGAAACTAGCGGGAAGCGCCCCGAACGCGAGCGCCAATATGGTGGCCACCGAGCGAGCTACGGCGGCAAGCCGGCAGCCGGGAAATCGCATTGGCGATTTCATGCTTAACCGTCCTTTAGCGCCTACCCCCGCCGCGTCCACGCGCGCCACCGCCGCCATATCCGCCACCGCCTCCACGACCGCCACCCGCATTTCCACCACCACCGCCGCGTCCGCCGCCGCCCGTTCCGATGCCTGAGGACTGCAAGCTGGAGTGTCCACGGTCGAAATCGCGCTGGGCGGTTGCGCCGCGCCCGCCAACGCCCTGGAAAGCGCCGTCGCGTCCACTGCTAGCGCCGCCTGCGCGATTGCCACGGCCGCCAGCGCGGTCCGAGACGCGGGCACGATTACTCGCCTGGCCCCGATCACCAGTTCCACCCCGGCCGCGGAATTCGTTGCGCCGGTCTGCACCCGCCATACTCCTGCCATCGAATTTCTCACGCGAAGCGTTGTCGCGATACGCTACACCCTTGCGGTGGGAGGCATCAACGGTAAAAGTAGCGGTCGATATTGGCTGCCTTGTTGAAGTTGATGTTCACGTCGCCGTGGCCCCAGTTTGCGCTCCCGAAAATTGCCCCGGCCGCAACCAAGCCTACGCCCCAGGCAAATCCGGTGGCCAGTGCCGCGCCAGGATAGTAGGCGGGATATGACTTCCAGTAGTAAGGCGGATATGCCGGGTAACTCCAGCCCCCGTAGACCGTGGTGGGGATGTAAGCGGCACATAAATGAACTGTGGATCCGCAGGCTCGATGCGCACGATTGACTGGCTGGCCTGCCCCCGTATTGGCGCCGGCGCAGGCTCCACGATCACGTTCTGCTGCTTGCTCGACTTGAGGTTCCCAGACTGCTGGGCGTGCGCAATCGCTGTACCGCAGCGAGCACGTCCGACTCCTGAGCGAGAAAAGCGTCACCAAGCTTCTGTGCCCAATCGAGTCTGTCGCTCATCGGCTCTAGGGCTTATGGAATGGCGACCAGCGATTTCACGCTGACATCCCACGCCAGACCTCTCGACTGCCTTGAGCACGACATTGCCCTTTACCCCCGGGTTGGCCTTGACCAAGCGCGCTGCTTGCACGATCTCCTGCGGATAGGTGGAAGCCATCACAACTTAAGTCAGAACCGAGTCGGGATAGAGCGCGATGGGCGCGACCAGTGCCTCGAATTCCTCAGGCTTGAAGGGGGCAGCGTGGGCCGGCACCTCCTGAGCATGCAAGGTAATCGAAACCATCGCCAGCACCGCGAACAGCCAATGCATATGGTTTGGGCCAGTCGTTCACCCCAAATATTCGTGGCTTCCCTCCTTGCTTGTCCGTCTCAATGCCACTAAGCCCGAACCTGTGTAGTGTCCTGATCCGTCGTTTCCGGGACGGAGCAAGCGGGCGCTCAAGAAATCAATTTCCACGTCGCTGTTCCCTCCTGTTATCGTCAAGGCGAAATATCTGGTTTTCTTTCATAATAATCTTACCGCCATCCTTCATCTCCATAGCCATACCCTCTTTCATATGCATGTCATGGCCATACGGATCCTTCATGACTATTTTTCCATTATCCATTACATGAACATACGATCCATTTTTGAGTTCATAGGACTTCACAACTTTGCTTGTATCTTCTGCGGTGGCCGAGAATGAAATCATTGTCGCGAATACTGCAGCGGCGATTCTATTGCGCATGACGGCTCCTGATTGGGAAGCACCGAAAGGAACGACCATTTCACTTTATACCAACCAACGGGGTGTGTACACGACACGACCGACTGCTTGCCATCACGGCTGTTTGGTGTCGACGGCGGGGGGCGCCGAGCGCATTTAGATGCGTCGTGTACGACTGTCAAGTGCGACTCCCAAGCGGCGTGAGGATTCGTCCTCACAGATGTGCGAGGCTTGCTCGGGGCGAGTCAAGTGCTGGTCAAACTCAGCATTGCAAAATGCAATGTGCCCTATAAGCTGCAAATATGTTTAAGGGAAAGATAACTACACTTTCCGTGGGTATCGTAGTCAACGATGCAATTTAGCCGCGAAGAGATTCATCATCTGCTGCGAGTTTGCGAAAAAACTAAACAATTCGATGCCCAGATCTCGGCTTTCGCAAGCGTAGGGTGCAGTGACACCGTTGCGGCGGTCTAGTCCACAATGACCTTGCCCCTGTTCCACGAA
>NZ_ANKP01000205.1:0-7118 GCF_000319775.1 Cupriavidus sp. HMR-1 | reverse complement strand
GTGGTGACGCCCCGGCACGCCGCTTCAGCGACTCCGCCGACCGCGCCCGTGGTGAGCGCACCGAACGCCCGGCACCGCGCGCCGAAGCGCATCAGCCGGTCTCCGAGCATGAAGACGGCCTCGTCCGCCTCTCCAAGCGCATGTCCGAACTGGGCCTGTGCTCGCGCCGCGAGGCCGATGAATGGATTCCGCGTGGCTGGGTGCTCGTCGACGGCAAACCAGTGACCGAACTCGGCACGCGCATTCGTCCCGAAGCGGAGATCGAAATCCTGCAGGCCGCGCGCTCGGAACAAGGCGAGCGCGTGACGGTGCTGCTGAACAAGCCGGTCGGCTATGTCTCCGGCCAGGCCGAAGATGGCTATGAGCCGGCGGCCGTGCTGTTCGCGCCCGAGAACCAATGGGAACTGGACCCCACGCGCAAGCGCTTCGCCCCGTGGCAACGCAAGAATCTCGCACCGGCGGGCCGGCTCGACATCGACTCGACCGGGCTGCTCGTGCTGACCCAGGATGGCCGCGTTGCACGCGCGCTGATCGGCGACGACTCGAATGTCGAGAAGGAATATCTGGTGCGTGTGGAGTGGGAGTCGCCGCAGGGTCTGGTCGAACGCAATATCAGTGCCGTGTTCCCCGATGACATGCTGGAGCGTCTGCGCCATGGTCTGTCGCTGGACGGCGTGGCGCTCAAGCCCGCCAAGGTCAGCTGGCAGAACGAGGAGCAACTGCGCTTCGTGCTGCGTGAAGGCCGCAAGCGTCAGATTCGCCGGATGTGCGAGCAGGTCGGCCTGAAGGTGGTTGGCCTCAAGCGCGTGCGCATGGGCCGTGTGGTGCTCGGCGACTTGCCGCCGGGCCAGTGGCGCTTCCTGGGGGCCTTCGAGAAGTTCTGATCGGCGGCGCCTGCCGGCTATTCCTCTCTCCCGTCAGCGGGGGGAGGAATAGCCATCCATCACTCAAACGCCTGCGCGCTTCCCGGTCACCGGTTGCAGCTTGTGCAGCGCCTCCTCGGCCGACTCATCAGCCGGCACATAGACCAGCAGCCGCGCGCCGTTACGCGGCGCGGTCCACCAGTTGGTCTGCGTCAGGTTGAAAGCCCCCGTTTCCGGATGGGTGAACTGCTTGACGTGGTTCTGGATACCGCGCACCTGATAACGCTGCCACAGATCCCGGAATAGCGCCGACACCGCCATATAGCGCTCGAGTTGCGCTTCCCAGACAGGATCGTGCACATGCTCGGCCATCGCGGCCCGGTAAAGCGCCACCATGTTCGCAACCATGCCATGCCAGTCAACCACGATCGCGCGCCAGGCCGGATGTGTCAGCGCCAGATAGACACAGTTGCGATCCTCGACCGGCAGGCCCGGCAGATCGACGCCAAGCAGGCGGCAATAGGCATCGTTATGCGCGACGATGTCGAATCGCGCGTTCTGCACCAGGGCGGGAATCGGATCGAGCTGGTCGAGGATCCGTTGCGTCGTGGCGGACACCGTTTCGCAGACCGACGTCCCCGCGAGTGGCGCCGGACGTTGCATGCCAGCCAGTGTGAACAGATGCTCGGTCTCCGAGGGCGAACACTGCAGCGCTGCGGCAACCGCATTGAGCACCTTCGGCGATACCCGGATCGGACGGCCCTGCTCCAGCTTCGTGTACCACGTGATGCCGATGTCAGCCATCGCGGCCACTTCCTCGCGCCGCAAGCCGGGCGTGCGCCGCCGGCCCATGCGCGACAGGCCCAGCCGCGCCGGATCCAGGCTCTCGCGCCGGGCGCGCAGGAATGCGCCTAGTTCCACCTCCCTGCCGGTGCCCTCGATCTCCTCGTAGCCATCCACATCGAGCAGGACACCCGGTTCCTGGCGAGCATTCATGATCAGTCACTCCGTTTGCCTAGGCTGACACAATTTATACCAGTCTAACTGGACTCTTGTACCAGTCTGATCGACCCACCATACTCCGGTCCTCAAGCGTTGTCGAGGCCAGATCCGCCATGCAAACATCCCCCGCCCCCACCCTCGGTCGAGCCGGACTTTACGTCCTGCTGGCCGGCCAGCTACTGCCACAGATCGACTTTTCGATCGTCAATGTGGCGCTACACCCTATCGAGCACTCCCTGGGAGCGACGCCGTCCGAACTGGAACTGATGGTGGCCGTCTACGGCGTGGCATTCGCCGTCTTCCTGGCCATGGGCGGGCGGCTCGGCGACAACTACGGTCGCCGTCGCATCTTCAACGTCGGTGTGCTGCTCTTCGGCGTCGCGTCGCTACTGTGCGGCGTGGCGGATTCGATGCTGTCGCTGCTGATCGCGCGGACGCTGCAAGGCGCGGCGGCGGCGCTGCTCGTGCCGCAGATTCTGGCGACGATTCACGTCGGCCTGCGTGGACACGCCCACTCCCGTGCCCTGGCGCTGTTCGCGTCGATTGGTGGCATCGCGTTCATCATCGGGCAGGTTCTGGGCGGCTTGCTGGTCGACGCCGACATCGGCGGCCTGGGGTGGCGCAACGCGTTCCTGATCAACCTGCCGATCTGCCTGGCCATCCTGGTTCTTTCGCCGCGCGTGATCCCCGAGACCCGGCGTGAGAACGCCACTGGCATCGACGCCCCGGGCACCGTGCTGCTGGCTGCCGTGATCCTGGCGATTCTGCTTCCGATCGCGTTGGGACCCATGTTTCGCTGGTCGTGGCCCGTGCTGGCCGTTCTGGCCGCCACGGCGCCGTTGATGCTGCTGCTCTGGCACATCGAACTGCGCCAGGAACGCCGCGGCGTGCATCCGCTACTGCCACCATCGTTGCTGCGACTGCCCAGCGTGCGCTTCGGCTTTATCGTCGCCGTACTCTTCTATGCGTGCTGGAGCGGCCTGATGTTCGTGCTGGCGCTAACGCTGCAGGGTGGCGTGGGTATGACGCCCACGATGGCGGGCAACACGTTCATTCCGCTTGGGCTGGCCTTCATTGCGGGATCGCTGGCGAGCCCACGCGTGGTGAACGGCTGGGGCCGCACGCGTGTGCTGATAGTCGGATGCGTGACACAGATGGCCGGCGTTGTGGTGCTCGCCTACGTGCTGCGGCACGCCTGGCCCCACCCGGACATCCTGACGCTCGCCCCGCCAAGCTTGCTGATCGGCTTCGGCAATGCGCTGGTGGTCGGGTGCTTCTACCGGATTGGCCTGGCGGACATTCCCACCGACCAGGCCGGCGCGGGCAGCGCCGCGCTGGCCACGGTTCAGCAGGCCTCGCTTGGACTCGGCTCGGCCCTGCTCGGCACGGTATTCGCGCAGCGACTGCATCACGCCGCGACTTATCTCGATGCGGCGCTGGCCAGCCTCGCCGCCGAGTTGTGCCTGATGACGATCCTGGTTGCCGCTGCGCTGGTCTATCACAACCGGCATGGACAGCCGGCAATCACCGCGTGCGCTTCGCCTCAGTCGTCGTAATTGGGTGGTAGTTCGGGGAACAGGATCTCGGTAAAACCGAAGCGCGTGAAGTCCTTGATCCGCATTGGATACAGCACGCCGATCAGGTGATCGCACTCGTGCTGCACCACGCGCGCATGGAAGTCCTCGGCCACGCGCTCGATCCTGTTGCCCATCATGTCGAAGCCCGTGTACTTCAGCCGCGTGTAGCGCGGCACCACGCCGCGCAGGCCCGGCACCGAGAGGCACCCTTCCCATCCATCTTCCATCTCGTCGGACAGCGGTTCCAGGGACGGATTGATCAGTACGGTCTTCGGCACGGTCGGTGCGTCGGGATAGCGCGGGTTGCGATCGAAACCGAAAATCACCACCTGCAGGTCCACGCCGATCTGCGGCGCGGCAAGGCCGGCGCCGTTGGCATGTTCCATCGTGTCGAACATGTCGTCGATCAGCAGGCGCAGTTCAGGCGTGTTGAACTGCGTCACGGGGCGCGCCTGTTGCAGCAGGCGTGCGTCGCCCATCTTCAGAATGTCCCGGATCATTGCGCGTTCTCCCTCTCTCCGTATCAGGCTGCGCCGGCCTCGGCCAGCAACTTCAACATCCCTTCCTCGTCCAGCACCGCCACGCCCAGTGTCTGCGCCTTCTCGAGCTTGCTGCCCGCCTCGGCCCCGGCCACCACGTAGTCGGTCTTCTTCGACACCGAACCCGCCACCTTGGCGCCAGCGGCTTCCAGCTTCTCCTTGGCGTCCTCGCGGGACATCGTCGGCAGCGTGCCGGTCAGCACGAACGTCTTGCCAGCCAGCGGCAGCGGCGCACGCGCGGTCGGCTCTGTCTCCGCCCAGTGCACCCCCGCCGCCCGCAACTGTTCGATAACCTCGACATTGTGCGGTTCTGCAAGGAAGTTGGCGATCGACTGCGCCACCACGGGGCCCACGTCGTTGACTTCGAGCAAGGCGGCCTCGTCCGCGGCCAGCAGGTTGTCCAGCTTGCCGAAGTGCTTGGCCAGATCCTTGGCCGTCGCTTCTCCTACATGACGGATGCCGAGCGCGAAGATAAAGCGGTTCATCGTGGTCTCGCGCGACTGCTCGATCGCCACCACCAGATTCGATGCCGACTTGTCGGCCATCCGGTCCAGCGCCGCGAGCTTCGCCACGCCGAGCTTATAGAGATCGGCAGGCGTGCGCACGATGCCCAGGTCGACCAGTTGCTCCACCACCTTGTCGCCCAGCCCTTCGATATCCATTGCCCGACGCTGCGCGAAATGCAGCAGCGCCTGCTTGCGTTGCGCGGCGCAGATCAGCCCACCCGTGCAGCGTGCAATCGCCTCGCCTTCGAGTCTTTCCACGTGCGATCCGCAGACCGGGCATTCAGTCGGCATCACAAACGCACGGGCGTCCGCCGGGCGGCGCTCCAGCACCACGGCAACCACCTCCGGAATCACGTCACCCGCGCGGCGCACGATCACCGTGTCGCCGATATGCACGTCCTTGCGCCGGATCTCGTCCTCGTTGTGGAGCGTGGCATTGGTCACGGTGACCCCGCCGACGAACACTGGCGCCAGTCGCGCCACCGGCGTGATCGCGCCGGTGCGGCCAACCTGAACCTCGATGTCCTCGACCGTAGTGGTCATCTCCTGCGCAGGAAATTTGTGCGCCAGCGCGAAACGCGGGGCGCGCGAGACAAAGCCGAGCTGTTCCTGTTCGGCAATCGCGTTGACCTTGTAAACCACGCCATCGATGTCGTACGGCAACTGGTCACGACGCTCGCCAACCTCGCGATGGAATGCCAGCAGGCCCTGGGCGCCCCGGACCACTCGCCGCTCGTCGCAAACAGGCAAACCGAGCTTGGCAAAGCCGTCAAGCATTGCACTATGCGTGACCGGACGGTCGACGCCTTCCATCTCGCCCACGCCATAGGCAAAGAACGAAAGCGGGCGCTTGGCCGTAATACGCGGATCAAGCTGGCGAAGGCTGCCCGCCGCCGCGTTACGCGGATTGACGAATGTCTTTTCGCCCGATTCGGCCTGGCGCGCGTTGAGCTTGTCGAAATCGGCGCGATACATGAACACCTCGCCGCGCACCTCCAGCACGGACGGGGCATTGCCACGCAGCTTGAGCGGAATCGCCTTGATCGTGCGCACGTTCGCGGTCACGTCTTCGCCCGTCTCGCCGTCGCCGCGCGTGGCGGCCTGCACGAGCGTTCCGTTCTCGTAGCGCAGCGACATCGCGAGCCCGTCGAACTTCAGCTCGCAGGCGTACTCGACGGTATTCCCGGCGTTGCTTGCGGCTGCCTCGGCGGCATCGGCCGCGCTGAACAGATCGTCAACCGGCGCGGCGGGTGTCGCGGGTGCTGCGGGTGTGGCACGGCCGAGGCCCTGCGCGCAGCGCCGGTCGAAATTGATGACGTCCTCGTCCTCGAAGCCATTATTGAGCGACAGCATCGGCACGCGGTGGCGCACCGAATCGAACGCCGACAACGGAGCGCCACCCACGCGCTGCGTGGGGGAATCGGGTGTCAGCAGTTCGGGATGTTCAGCTTCCAGCGCCTGCAACTCGATGAACAGCGCATCGTAGTCGGCGTCGGGAATCGTCGGCGCATCGAGCACGTAATACTGGTAGCTGTAGCGCTCCAGTTCTTCGCGCAACCATTGCGCGCGCTCGGCGGGGGAAGCGCCGGACGGCGCGGAGGCCGAAGCCTGCGCGCCTTGTTTCTTGGCGGTCATGACTGGCTCCGTTACTGGCTGAACAAGCGCACGGCAACAGGCGATCCGGCGGGCATTCCGCGCGATTCCAGCTTCTCGTATAACTTCTCGAGTTGACCGAAGATCGCCACGAACGACGCCTCGGTCAGCGGCCGCATATTGTCGTCGACCAGTTGCGCGCCCATGCGCTGGGCCAGGCTGTACCCGTATTCGCACACGGTCTTGAACGGCTTGGCCGCCTGCGATGCCTGCGGCACGTCGAGCAGCAGCGTGATCTGTCGGCCGGCGCTCAACGTCAGGTCGTCGCGCAGGAAGTTGGTATCGCCGAATTGCAGCGTGAACAGCGGCCGTTGCACGCCGTCGGCGCCCGGTTCATAGCGGATGAAGCGTGTGCCGTCGCGCGACAGCACCAGCCCGTCCTGCGTCGCCACCGTCTGGACATAGGCGGCCGACCACGGCGCGCCATCAGAGATCACGTTCACGCCGAGCTGCACGTCCGCGCCCGCCGCAAACGCGTCGAGTTCGCGCGCATTCCCGACGGTCTCGGTCATGTCCGGCAGGTCCGCCGATGCATCGAGCGATTCGGACAGGGCTTCCACCGCGTTGACGAATTCGGAGAATTCAAGCGCGTTGAGCGGACCACTGCGATTCGCCAGTTGCACGGCCACCTGGATGTCTTCGTACTGGTGACCTGCGGTCACGGCTTCCCACGCGTTGGATTCGACGCGCAGGCCCTCGATATGCACCTGCTTGGTACCGGCGCGACGCAGACGGCCCGTCAGCGGCAAAATACGATCGCCCGACGCTTTGCGTTCCAGATGCATCGGCACGATGCAGTCGATCAACGGGTCAATCACCGCAGGCGTGGGCTGACCATTGAGGGTCTCGGCCTCGGCAGGCTGCGCGCGGGCAGGCGCCTCTTGGGCTTCCGCCTGTTCGTCGGCCTCGGCCGGTGTCACGTCTTTGGCGGCATGCGCCGCCGCTGGCGAGGCGGCTACAGCGACCTCGTCCGCCACC
>NZ_ANKP01000204.1:0-1710 GCF_000319775.1 Cupriavidus sp. HMR-1 | reverse complement strand
ACGCGGCCGGCGGCGGGGCGCGCGCTGCGGGCCGGTAGTGCGCTTGCTCCAGCGCGCCGTGTTTCTCGAAGTGGGCGAGGATGGCGCGAATGGCCTTGGGGTCTTCGATGCTGGCGACGATCCGCACCGCGCCGCCGCAGTGGGCGCAGGTGGTGACGTCGATGGAAAAGACCCGCTTGAGCCGTTGCGCCCAGCTCATCGCACGGCGCTTCTGCTCGGGGCTGCGCGGTTCGTCGTGGGCGCTGACGTCCACCGGCACTGCATCGCTCGCAGGCCGCTTGCCGCGCCCCGATGGCGTCAGCTGCGCGCGCAGGTTTGCATTCGGGGCGAATACGCCGTGGAAGCGGGTGAGATGCGCGCGAGGTGGCGGGACCAGTGCCGCCAGCTTGGCGATGAAGTCCACCGCATCCCATTCGACATGCGTGGTCCCATTGCGCCACGGCGTCTTGAGCTGGTAACGCACCCTACCCTGCGGTGAGATCGACAGCCGCTGCTCGCTGATCGCCGGGCGCGTGATGTAGCGGCACAGCTTTTCGAGCTTGTGGCTCTCGTGTGCTTCCGCGGCCACGCCGGCATGCAGCGAGAAGCCGCCGACCTTGCCGGCATCGCCCTCCAGCGAGCCTGCGTCACCGGGCAATGTTTGCAGCGTGACGACCTTGCGGCCAGCGTCGCGACCGGTGGCGATGCGGTAGGTCATCGAACTCATCCGCAGCCCATCCATGCCGTCGTCGCTACCCGCGCTGTCGGACAGAAACACGGATTCGTCCTCGCCTTCCAGCCAGCCTTTGCGCGTCAGGTGCCGGCACACGCGATGCGCGATGGTGTTGGCGAGCTGCGTCAGTTGCGCCGATGTGGGCCGCTGACCATCCCCCTGTCCCCAAGAACGGCGAGCCGCGTGCTCGCCGTTTTGGCATGGACGCGTGCGGATTGGCGAACCCGAAGTTTGCGCGTGGTTCGCCATTCGGTCCCTCCAAGGTTCGCCACCCGAAGCCTGCAATGACACCTGTTCCTCAACAGCGTCATAGGAGGCTTCCATGCCGACAACGGCAAGCACCATCACCCGGTCGCCGGTCGATGCGATCAACGGTCTGTCTCCCGGCGATCGTCGGGTCCTCAACGAGAACGAGCTCGCGCAGCGCTGGGGGCTGAGCCCCAAGACCCTGCAGCGCTGGCGCAGCGAAGGGCGGGGCCCGCGCTACCTGAAGCTGTCCAAGCGCGTCAGCTACCCCCTGGAGTCGGTCATCGAGTTCGAGCGTGGCGCCCTGCACGACTCGACCTCCGAGCGCGCGGCGCGCTGAAGGGGGATGCGATGAGCGATTTGACCCTCTACCCCGCCGACATCGCCGCGATGTCCGTCGGCCAGCTGGCCGCGCTGCCGCCCGCCCAGAAGGCGGAGATCAGCCGCAACCTCGACGAAGCGCTCGCCTGGCTCAAGCAGGCCCGCGCGAAGTTCGACGCCGCGCTGGAGGCCGCCTACGGCGAGCAGGCCCGTGCTGCACGCCTCGAGGCCGGCAAGGACTTCGGCGTCGTGCACCTGAAGGACGGGCTGCTTCGCGTGACGGTCGATGTCCCGAAGCGCGTGTCCTGGGACCAGGCGCAACTGGCCGCCATCGCCCGGCGCATCGCCGCCGCCGGCGAGAAGGTCGAGGACTACCTCGACGTCGAGTTCTCGGTTTCCGAGTCCCACGGATAGGAAATTCAACCGCATGA
>NZ_ANKP01000203.1:0-6075 GCF_000319775.1 Cupriavidus sp. HMR-1 | reverse complement strand
CGGCACGGCGTGCGCCGCCGCGCCGCCGTGTCGCCAAGGCGAGGGCAGAACCGCGCCACCCTCGACGACATGCTCCGCAGCCACGGGCGCGTCATCGCACCACGCCCATTTGAGGCGTGTGTTGCCGATGTCGATCAGGAGCCGACTCATGCACCGGCTCCGCGCAGCGAGACTTCGCCACTGGCGATGCGCTGCAGCCCCTCGGGCGTGTGCAGCAGCAGGTAGCCTTCGCCATCCACGCCACGCGCCAGCCCCTCGGCCTGCACCACGCCATCGTGCAGCAGGCGCACCGGCTCATCGCGGAATGCATCCCGCGCAGACCAGCGCGACGCCATCGGCGCGAAGCCATCCACCAGGAATGCCTCGCGCATCCGCGCCAACCGGTTCGCGATCGCAGCCAGGATGCGCGTCGGGTCCCGTTGCGGATCGAACGTCGTCATGGCCTCGGCCACGCCAGCCAGATCGCGGCCCAGGGCGGCTTCCATCTCCGGGTCACGCACCAGATTCAGGCCAATCCCGATCACGGCCCAGACCCGCTCCGGCCCGGCAGGCACCGATTCGATCAGGATGCCCGACAGCTTGCGGCCGTCGATCTGGAGATCGTTTGGCCATTTCAGGCCAACGCGCGCGCCAAGCGCCGCGTCCACGTCCTCCAGCGCCTCGGCCAGCGCCAGTCCGACGGCAAGACTCAGTCCGCTCAGGCGCGCTGGCGCCAGCGCCAGCGGCATCGCCACCGAGAAAGTCAGGCCAGCTTGCCCCCGCCACGGGCGGCCATGCCGGCCACGGCCCGCTGTCTGGCGATAGGCCACCCGCACGCTGCACGCATCGTCCGACCATGGCGCGGCACGGCAAGCCAGGGTCAGGTCGGCATTGGTCGAGCCGGTTTCCTCGACCACCTCGACGGCCCAGGCGTGCGCGGCACCCGCTCCAAGCTCGCGATGCAGGGAATCGGCATCGATGCGCCAGTCGGGGGCGGATGGGGAACGGTCGGGGGCTTCTGACATGTCGAAAGCAAAGAACTCGGAATTCGGGGAGTTTCAGGGAATCAAACCCGCGCGGCGCGGTCTGGCGAGATTGTAGCCGCCACCGTGTCAGAAGGTGTCTGATCGCCATGCCGGCGGCCAGTAGCATAGAATCGAGACTCGCCCATCACATCAGCCTCATTTGGAACGCCAGCCGACACCCGTCATCGAGATATCGCGCCAGGACACCGACTTCCGCGTGCAGTTGCAGGGAGAGTGGACGGCCGTTGCGCTAGCCGGATGCCATGAAGCACGTGGCCTGCGCGCGCAACTGCACGAACTGTCCGAGGCGCCGCGCCACGCCGAGTGGTCCCTCGATGGCATCACGCGCCTCGACCATATCGGCGCACAACTGATCTGGCAGGCCTGGAATGGCCACATGCCTGACAACGTGTCGCTCAATGACGGCCAGAAGCGCGTGTTCGCGCGCATCGCCGGCCTGCGCACCGAGGGCTGGAAGAAGCACATGGTCGAACGCTTCAACCCGGTGACGATCGTCGGTGCGAGCGTGCTGTCGTTTCTGGCCCAACTCGGCGTCGGCGTCACGATGCTCGGGCAACTGGTGTTCGACCTGCTGCGCTTCCTGCGCGCGCCGCATCGCGGCCCCTGGCGCGAAATCTCCGCGAATATCTACAACGTCGGCTACAAGGCGCTCGGCATCACGGCGCTGGTCGCCTTCCTGATCGGCATCGTGCTGTCCTACCTGTCGGCCAATCAGTTGCGGATATTTGGCGCCAGCACGTTCATCGTCAATATTCTCGGCATGGCCGTTATCCGCGAGCTCGGTCCGGTGCTGGCCGCGATCCTGATCGCCGGCCGCTCCGGCTCGGCCATCACCGCGCAGATCGGCGTGATGCGGGTGACCGAGGAACTCGACGCGATGTCCGTCATGGGGATTTCCCATGGCTTCCGGCTGGTCATGCCGCGTGTGATCGCCCTGGCCATCTCCATGCCGCTGCTCGTGGCCTGGACCGACCTGCTGGCGCTATTCGGTGGCATGGTCGCCGCGCGCCTGCAGCTCGACATCAGCTACGTGTACTTCCTGCGCCAGTTGCCCGATGCCGTGCCGGTTGCCAACCTGTGGTTCGGCCTGTGCAAGGGCGTGGTCTTCGGCATGCTGATCGCGCTGACGGCCTGCCACTTCGGCCTGCGCGTCAAACCCAATACGCAGAGCCTGGGCCAGGGCACGACCGCGTCGGTGGTGACGTCGATCACCGTGGTCATCATCGCCGACGCCGTGTTCGCGATCCTGTTCAAGGACATCGGCATATGAGTCCAACCATTGAGCGCGGCACCCCGCGCGAGACGATCATCGAGGTGCGCAACCTCGAGAAGCGCTTCGGCGACAACGTGGTTCACAAGGATCTGAACCTCGAGGTCTATCGCGGCGAGGTGCTGTCGATCGTTGGCGGGTCTGGCTCGGGCAAGACCGTGCTGCTGCGCCAGATCGTCGGCCTGGACCGTCCGACCTCGGGCACGATCCGGGTCTTCGGTGAGAATCCCGCGGAACTGTCCGCTGACCAGTTGCAGGCCCTGCGCAGCCGCTGGGGGCTGCAGTTCCAGCGTGGCGCGCTGTTCTCCGCGCTGTCGGTGATCGACAATGTCGCGCTGCCGCTGCGCGAAATGCGCGCGCTGCCGGACGATCTCATCTGCCGGGCATCGCTGCTCAAGCTGCAACTGGTGGGGCTCTCCGCCAAGGACGCCGACAAGATGCCGTCCGACCTGTCCGGCGGCATGATCAAGCGCGTCGGGCTGGCCCGCGCGCTGGCGCTGGAACCCGAGCTGGTGTTTCTGGACGAGCCGACCGCCGGCCTCGACCCGATGGCCTCGGACGACTATGTGGCCCTGATCCGCGAACTGCGCCGTGAGCTCGGCCTGACCGTGGTCATGATCACGCACGACCTCGACACGCTGGTGGCGCTGTCCGATCGCGTGGCCGTGCTGGCCGACCATCGAGTGCTGGCCGCTGCGCCAATTCCCGAGGTGATCAAGGTCGACCACCCATTCATTCGCGAATATTTCCTGGGCGAACGCGCCCAGCGCGCGCTCCAGGCGCTGCCGGCTCCCAAGGGCCCCGGCGCGCCGGACGCGCATCCTGGAGAAGTCTGATGGAAAACAAGTCAAACGCCTTCCTGGCCGGCGTGTTCACCATCGGCCTTGCCATCCTGGTTTCCGTTTCGCTGTTCTGGTTCAGCAGCGATCACACCGTGCGCGTGCCGTACGACCTGATCACGCGATCGACGGTGAACGGACTGGGGCCGCAGGCCGACGTGAAATATCGCGGACTCGAGGTCGGCAAGGTCTTGTCGATCAAGTTCGATCCGCAGGTGCCGGGCCAGATCATCGTCCGTATCAGCATCAACCATGACACGCCAATCACGCGCACCACGTATGCCACGCTAGGCTTTCAGGGCGTGACCGGCATTGCCTACGTGCAGCTCGACGATTCCGAGCGCACGGAGGGCGACACGACGAGCTCGCCGCCGTTGAAGACGTCGGCACGCGAGCCCGCGCGCATCGTGATGCGGCCCGGTTTCTTCGAGGAACTGGAAAAGCGCGGCGATTCACTGCTGACGCAGGCCGAAACACTGATGGCATCGCTCGACAGCATGTTCCAGCCCGCCAACCGCGACGAGTTGATGGCGGCCATCCGGGCCGTGCACAAGACCGCAGACGACTACTCGCATCTGAAGTCGACCCTGCAGCCGGCCGCCGAGAAGCTGCCCAAGGCCGTGGACAACCTGAACGCAGCGCTGGTGTCGACGAAGCGGCTGACCGATGAGATCGGCAACCCCGACGGCACGGTCATGCGCACGGTCAACCGCGTTGGCAACGACCTGCAGGTGGCTGCCGATTCAGTACAGTCCACCACCACTATCGTGAATCAGGAAACGCTGCCACAGATCAACGGACTGGCACGCGAGTCACGCCAGGCGGTGCGCAGCATCGACCGCGCCGCTAGCCAGTTCAACGACAAGCCAAGCAGCGTGCTGTTCGGTGGACCATCGCTCACGCCTGGCCCGGGCGAGCCGGGTTTCAAGGCGCCCTGATCCGCAGGGCCCCACATTTGACGGTAACTCGACGGAAATTCACCATGACCATCGCCTCCGCTCTCCGATTCACCGCGCTGGGCCTGCTGATCGCGCTGTCGGGTTGCAGCGTGCTGTCCTCGCAGCCGCCTTCGACCACCTATGACTTCGGCCCGCTGGCAGCGGCGCCATCTCAGCCGCCGGCACCGTTGCCAAAGCTGCGCATCACGCAGACCGACGGGCCGATCTGGATGGACGGCAGCGGCATCTACTACCGGCTCCAATACACGCAGGCACAGCGGCTGCAGGCTTACTCGACGCAGCGTTGGGTAGACTCCCCGCAGCACCTGTTCAACGATCGCCTCCGCGACGCGGTGGCCGCTCGCGGCCCGCTGTCATGGTCGGGCGATACGACGATCCCGGCGCTCAAGGTCGACCTGCTCGCCTTCGAACAGGTCTTCGACTCTCCGACCAGCAGCCGCGGCGTGGTTCGAGCCCGCGCCACGGTCTACCACAAGGGCTTGATCGGACAGAAGACGTTCGTCGCCGAACAGCCGGCGCCAAGCGCGGACGGCCAGGGTGGCGTCAAGGCACTTTCGACCAGCGTCGATGCCGTGATCGCCGCGATCCTAGACTGGACCGCGACGCTCCCGCTCGATGGCGCGCAGGCATCGACCGCGCCGCCGGCCCCGCAGCGCCGATGAGCGTAGAGTGGTAGCCGTGTCGGTCACATCGTTCGACGTCCTACCGTAGTCATGGCACAGGCAACGCCCCCGCCCTCTCCCCACTCCCCAGAGCCTCCGGAGCCGCAGCGGAGCCAACCGGAGGACACGCGCCAGTCCGAACTCGAAGTCGCGCTGCTGCCGCGTCACTCGCCGGTGGCGCGCGTGGGCCTGCTCTGCTTCACACTGCTCGTGGTGTACGCGAGCCTCTATCCGTTCACCGGATGGGTCAACAACGGCGTCTCGGCATTCGCCTTCCTGACCGCGCCGAAGCCGCGCTACATCACCGAGTTCGACCTGCTGACCAATGTGCTCGGCTACTGCCCGTTCGGCGCGCTCGTTGTGCTGTCTCTGCATCCGCGCGTGTCCGGCGCGCGGGCCACGCTGATCGCGCTGGTGGCCGGCGCGCTGCTGTCCGGCTCGATGGAGGCGCTGCAGACCTGGCTGCCAACGCGCATCTCCTCGAACATTGACCTGATCACGAATGCGCTGGGCTCACTGCTCGGCGCGGCCGTGGTGGCGCCGTTCACCAGTGCGCTGGTGGACCGCGGCACCCTGACGCGACTGCGCTACGCGTGGTTCGAGCCGTACGCGAGCTTCGCGATCATCCTGATCCTGCTCTGGCCGTTCGCGCAGATCTTCCCGCAGGAGCATCTGTTCGGCATGGGCGGGATCGTGCGGGAATGGCTGACCGACCCGGACTCGTGGCCGATGGAGCTGGTGCAGGCCTACTTCCCTGCGCTGATCGCATGGCAGGACAACATCGGTCTGCGCCCTGACGATATGCAGGGCCAGTTGATGCTGGAGACGATGGTCACAGCATCGAGCTGGATCGGCACCGGCCTGTTCGCCTCGATCGCCATGCGGCGCACCGCGCCGATGCTGCGCATCCTGGCGGGCCTGCTGACTGCCGCGCTCATCATCAAGGCCGCGGTAGCCGAGCTGCAGTTCCCGGACGACAACGCCTTCAACTGGCTGTCCGAGGGGGGGCGCTTCGCGCTGCTGACGAGTTCGCTGGTGCTGGTGCTGCTGTTGCGCCTGCCACGCTGGCTGCGGGCGATCCTCGCCACGCTGGCGCTGGCGACGCTGATCGTGCTGACCAACGTGCTGCCGTCGAACCCGTACGCTTGGATTTCGGAGCAAGGCTGGCGCATGGGCCGCTTTATCCATTTCAACAGCCTCGCGCAATGGCTGGGCTGGCTATGGCCGCTCCTGGCGTTCTTCTACATCATCTGGCGATTCGAGCAGGCCAGCGTGCGACGCCGGCTGGTGCGGCGCGCGAGGCGCCGCGCCACCGAGCGC
>NZ_ANKP01000202.1:0-3528 GCF_000319775.1 Cupriavidus sp. HMR-1 | reverse complement strand
GCACCGGCACGTCCAGGCAACGGCGCACGGCAACACCGGAGCCCCACCGTCGTACCGCGTCGGCTCACGCGGGGCGTTCCGTACCGCACGGCGACGGGCACCCCCACCGGGCAGCGGAGCAACGCTCCCCGGTACGGCAACGGCACACCCCAACGGCGGGCGTTCGTCCGAGAGGCAGGGGCGGGTCCGAACGCTGAAGGCGACACCGAACGGCGAACACCGAGGGAAGGAGGCGGTCCCTGGTGCGAGAGGAAAGGACGGGCACAGGGACAGCGGAGCGCACAGGTAGAGCAAGGACGTGCGCTGGGGGGGAAAGCGAGGGGGTACTGCGAGAGCGGAAAAGCGGTGAAGCGTCGTGCGGAGCACTCGGGTTGCGGGGATTGCGATGTCACTCCTCCTCGAGTGGAAAAACGTGAAGACGTACTCGGGGGAGAGACTGCGCAAATCCTGCAACGACACACCCTTCGCACCGTTGGTGGATAACGCCAAACCCTCCAAAACCACGGCAACCCCTTGAAAGACTTACACCTAACGGCGTTAACAACCTGATAACACCTGAACCCCTCTGAAACCGGCAAGGCTATGCCCAGCAAGGCGCAGAAGGCGATAACAACGATAACGGGTCGACCGTTCGTCGGAAAGTATCCCCTTTTTCAGGGCAAACGCTGGACAAGCCTGGGAGACCTTGTAGGTTGGGCTTGTGCTGTCCAACAAGGAGGAGACCCATGGCAACCCAAACCCGCCCCGTCATGACGGGCACGCGCATCACCGAGGACGATGCGAAGGCGCTGAAGTCCATCTCAGTGGCCACCGGCAAGTCGGTCAGCGAAATCATCTACGACTGCGTGCGCGCTCGCCTGGACGGCATGGACCACCTCGAAGCACTGCGGACCGAGCTGATCGACCAGGTGATCGCTGCAACCGAGCAATCCACCGTGCTGATGGTCGAGGCGGTGTCCGCCGCCGTGTCCTCCAAGAGCGAGGAAAGCGTCCGCGCGGCGTTGAGCGACACCAGCCGTTCCGAACGGGACGCTCGGGCCAAGCTGCAGCTCAAAGTCGAAAACCTCTCCAACACCGTCGTGGCGGAGATCGAGAAGATCGACGCGAAGTTCAAGGCGATCAACGACACGTTGGTTGCGATCCAGAAGGCCCTGGCCGCAAAGGCCTAACCCCGGCGACATCACGGAGGAGACACGTGAAGACGATCGCACTGGCGGTACTCAAGATGCTGGGCGTCCCCAAAGCCCAGCCCCCGAAGGCAGCAGAACCCCAACCTGTCCACTCCGCCGTTCCGTTGGTGGAAGACCGTGCCCTGGCACCCTTTGTCGTTCCAACCGAGATCGACCTGACGAAACCGTTGGCGGGCCAGGTGCTCCTGGCGTACACCAAGCCGGGCTCGGCGGACGGGAAGGCCCCGCCGGTCGAACTCCTCCTGACGTTCCGCGACGCGACCACCTCGGTCGCGGTCTTGGGCGGAACCGGGACGGGCAAGACCACGGGCGCGGGCATCCCGCTGCTCAAGCGGCTGCACGACGCACGCGTGGCGATGCTCGTGACCGACGTGGTGAAGGGCGACTACGCGAACGTCTGCCGTCGCCTGGAGCGCACCGTGATCCTGGGTCCGGCCAGCGACACCATGCCCTGCAACCTGCTGGCGGGCTGGTCCGATCAAAAGCTGCGTGATTTCCTGACGTTGTACAGCTCGAAGGTGAAGGGCGGCGAGGCTTACTGGGGGAGCGAGGGCGTGACCGACGCGGTGCTGATCGCACGGTTCATCCGCCACGTCGAGCGCCATGAGCCCACCCTGGCGGACCTGTTCCACTACCTCAACGAGCCGTTGAAGTTCGTGGCGCGCTACAAACTGGCCCACCGGTTCCAGGCGCTCTACACGACCCAGGAGCAGCGGGACGCGGCGGAGGACACGCTGGCGGCGCTGCGCTCCCGGGAGACCGGGGCCTACGTGTTCTCGATGCTGCACTTCGCCAAGGACCCGTCGGCGAAGAAGGGCAAGACCACCGACATCATCACCCAGGTGGGCAGCGTGCCCCCGACCAAGGTTTCCATGGTGACGACCGACGACGCCAAGATTTTCGAGCAGTACGCTTGGCACGTGGCCAGCCTGCTGACCATCACCCGTCCGTTCTACGAGAACCCGAAACTGCGCCGTGCCTTCTGCGCGGACGTGGCCACCGGGATCGACTGGTTCGACTTGGTGTACGTACAGCAGCAGTTCATCGTCCTGGAAATGCCGACCCACACCTACGGCGAGGCCGCGCTGTTCGTCGCCGAGATCCTGCGGATGCAATACCACGACGTCATCCGCGCCTCCCAGGAGTTCCGGGGCGCCCTGGTGGTGGACGGCAAGCGAGTGGTCTACGGCGTGGACCGTTTCACCGGCGAGCTGCACGACGAGTTCCAGAAGATCCTCACGGCGGACGGGTCCAGCATGGACGATTCCAACTGGATCGACATTTCCCGGGGCTACGGCCACATCAACATCGTCCTGACCCAGAGCATCACCTCGCTGCACGGCAAGGCCAAGAACCACTTTGCGGTCGAGGCGTTCGTCCAGAACTGCTGCAACGTGGTGTGCCTGCCGACGATCGACGAGCGCACGCTGCACTACGTCGAGACCCTGGCCGGGCGGGCGGCGACCACCGTACGCGAGCACCTGGTGACCCGCACGGGCCGCGAGGCGTTCGTCTACTTCGCCAGCGCGTCCATGAACGGCGGCGACACCTGGTCGGGCCTGGTGGAGATCGGCACCTCGCGGTTCCCGCACATGCGGCACACCGTCATGCAAGAGATCATGGCCCGCCCGACGCTGATGCGCGCGGCGAGTGCGGCTTCGGTTGCGCCGATCGAGGAGACGCGGGTTCCGCAATCGACGGACGAGATCACCGGCCGGGTGTTCTGCGTGACCACGGCGGCGATCAACTCGGACGGGTTCCTGGACTTCAAGAAGCGGTTGACCCGGGGCGGCCACACGATCACGGACACCATCCGGATGAAGGCGGCGAAGGAAGGCGTCGACGCCAGCGGCCACCTGGCGGAGGCGCTGGACCGGCTGGACGCGCTGTACCCGAACAAGGGCGACATCGTGGCGGTCGTGCGCGGCGGCGGGGACGTGAAGAACGGGCAGTTCGACACCTACAACGCACCGGAAAGCGTGGCGGCCCTGGAAGCCCTGCGCGAGCGCGGGGTCTTCGTGGTGGTCGGCGTCGGACACAGCGTGAACGACGACTGGGCGATTCACCGGGCGTGCGACCACGTGTGCGACGTGCCTTACCACGCGGGCGAGGTGGTGGCGCACCTGCTCGACAAGCTGCAGTCGGCGTCGAACGAGGCGAACGTGGTGCTCGCCCGGGTGGGCGGCATCACGCTGACGAAGGGCGTCGCCAGCGGCACGCCGGAACCGCAACCCAAGCCGCTCGTGAAGCCGGTCGCGGACGACCAGGCGGACACTTCGGCGGAAAGCGCGCCGGCCACCGCGGCGATCGAAGAGCCGATCGACCCGCCGTGGGACCC
>NZ_ANKP01000201.1:0-2340 GCF_000319775.1 Cupriavidus sp. HMR-1 | reverse complement strand
GGCGCCGCTGCGGCGCGGCGCGGCGCCTCGCCAGCGTCTCGGGCCTGGATGTTACCCGTCGGCCGCGTCGCCGGGGAGGGCACCGGTGGCGCTGCACCATTGGACTCGGCTTCCTCCAGGTAGGCTACGAAGGCATCTTCCAGCGTGTCCGCATGGCGCCGTTCGCGCAGATCCTCCGGTGTGCCGACCGCGAGCACGCGGCCGCGGTGCATGAAGGAAATCCGGTCGCAGCGGGCGGCCTCGTTCATGAAATGGGTGGAAACGAAGATGGTCACGCGCTGCTCGCGCGATAGCTTCACCAGGTGCCGCCAGAACATATCCCGCGCGCCGGGGTCGACCCCGGAGGTCGGCTCGTCCAGGATCAGCACCTCGGGACCGTGCAGGCAGGCCGCAGCCAGTTGCAGCCGCTGGCGGATGCCCAGCGACAGCGCGGCCGGGCGTTCGTCGGCGTAAGGCGCTAGCTCGAATCCGGCCAGCGCCTGCGCGACCGCATCGCGGGCATGCTCGCCTTCCATGCGGTAGAGGCGGGCATGCAGGTCCAGGTTCTGCCGCACCGTCAGCTCCTCGTACAGCGAGAAGGACTGGGACATATACCCGACGCGCATGCGGGTGCGCATGTCGGTGGTATCGATCGGCTTGCCCAGCAGCCGGGCGGTGCCGCTGGTGACATCGAGCAGGCCGGTCAGCATCTTCATGGTGGTGGTCTTGCCGCAGCCGTTGGAGCCGAGGAAGCCGAAGATCTCGCTGCGCTCGATGCGGAAGCTGACATGATCGACGGCGACGAAGCCGCCAAACCTCCGCGTGAGGCCCTCGGCCTCGATCGCCGGCTCGCCGTCCTCCGGTGCGCGCGGCGGGATGATCAGGCCCGTCGCGTCGCCGCGCCGCGCCGCCGGCAGCAGCGAGATATAGGCTTGCTCCAGGTCATCGGTGCCCGCGCGCCGCAGGACTGCGGCGGTGCTGTCGCTGACCAGGACGCGGCCTTCATCCATCGCCACTAGGTGCTCGAAGCGCTGAGCTTCCTCCATGTAGGCGGTGGCCACGATCACGCTCATGCCCTTCTGCTCGGCGCGCAGGTCGTCGACCAGGGTCCAGAACTGGCGCCGCGACAAGGGGTCGACGCCAGTGGTGGGTTCGTCGAGAATCAGCAGGTCGGGGTTGTGCACCAAAGCGCAGCACAGCCCGAGCTTCTGCTTCATACCACCTGACAGCTTGCCTGCGGGGCGGTCAGGGAAGGGGGCTAGGCCGGTCGCATCGAGCAGCCGGCGGATGCGCGCGGCGCGCTCCGCTGCATCGAGGCCGAACAAGCGCCCGAAGAAGTCAACGTTCTCATACACGGACAGCGTGGGATAGAGATTGCGTCCCAGCCCCTGGGGCATGTATGCCACGCGCGGCAGGATGGACTCGCGCTGAGCGCGATCCCGCAGGTCGGCACCCAGTACCGAGGCCTGCCCCTGCTGGATGCTCTTGACGCCAGCGATGATGCCAAGCAGCGTCGACTTGCCCACGCCGTCGGGACCGATCAGGCCGATCGTGCTGTGCCCCGGCAGTCTTAGCGAGACGCCCTCCAGCGCGCGCGTGCCACCGTACCGATGCGTCAGCCCCTCCACGCAAATGGCGCCGGACTGCTCGCCGCCGATGCCGCCCATGTCCTATTCCCCGCGCGAGTCCAGCGTTGCCGGCCATGGCTTGGCGGGATCCAGCCGGACGTAGCCCTCGCCGGTCATGCCGGCCTTCAGGCGCGGCGCCAGCTTGCGCGCGACTTCTACCGGCAACTGCAGTTTGACACGGTACATCAGCTTGGCACGCTCTCCCTCTGTCTCCACGTACTTGGGTGTGAACTGGGCCTCGCCAGCGACATAGCCAATGCGCGCAGGAATGACTTCTCCGGGAAAAGCGTCCAGCACGATACGGGCCTGTGCGCCGATGGCCAGCCGGCCGGCCTGGGGGCCGGGCAGGAAGACTGTGAAGTAGATATCGTCCGGATTCAGCAGCGAGACGACGCGTCCGCCGGGGGGCAGCACCGTGCCCACCTCCACCACGCGGTATTCGACACGGCCCGCCAGCGGCGCACGCACCGTGGTTTCCGCCAGCACGGCTTTCAGGCGCGCGACCTGGGCATCCGCTTCGGCAATGGCGGCGCGCGCCTCGCCCAGTGCCGCACGGGCGCCGTCGACGCCGGCCTGTTCGCCGTCCAACGTGATCCGCCGGCGGTCCCGCTCGACCGCAGACACCTGCCCTTCACTGAACAGCTTGACCGTCTCGGACCACTCCAGCCGGGCCATGCGCTGGCGCGCAATGCGTGCACCGGTCTCGGCCTGCGCCCGCCGCGCGGCGTCGGCC
>NZ_ANKP01000200.1:0-2016 GCF_000319775.1 Cupriavidus sp. HMR-1 | reverse complement strand
CACCATCAACTGGCGGGCCACGGACGCCGCATGGTCGGGCGCGCCACCAAGGTCGATGAAGTCGCGCACGCCGGCACGCAAGGCGGCGAGCAACGCCTCGGGCTCGCCTGCGTGACCCACCGCGACGAGCGGCAACTGCGGAAACAGCCGCGCGATCTGCTCGGCCAGCCGCGCCGAGTCGATCGCGCGCGACTGCGTGAAGTCGAGCAATACCAGGCCGGGCCGCAATGTGCCGATCTTCTCGACGAAGGAATCCTGCGAATCGGCCTCGGCGACCAGCGTACCAACGGCGCCCAGCGCGTGGCCCAACCAGTGCCGGACGTCCTCGCGCGTGGTGTTGAGCAGGAAATGATCCACAGATGTGTTTCGTTCCATCGTTGGTCCGCCTATCTCGAGAACCCTGGCAGGCTCTGGTCCGCGTACTCGCCCAGCATGTAGCGGCCCCAGACGTTGGGGTTGGCGCTGGTGCGGCCGTCCTGGGACGCGCCGGCCGCTGCGGGAGAATCCTTGGCCAGGGGCTTGATCAGGTGCGGCGTGACCACGATCATCAGTTCGCGGTCTTCCTGATGGAAGTTCAGGTTCTTGAAGAAGCTGCCGATCACCGGCAGATCGCCCAGGAACGGGACCTTGCTGACATTGCTGACCGTGTTGCGGCTCACCAGGCCGCCGATCACGAAGCTCTCGCCGTCACCGAGTTCGATCGTGGTGTCGGCACGCCGCGTGACGATGGCCGGCACCGTGGCGCCGTTCAGTACGATGCCACGCGAAGGATCGAGATCGCTGGCCTCGGGCGCCACCTTGAGCGCGATGCGCTCACGCGACATCACCGTCGGCGATACCGTAAGCCCGATACCGAACGGCTTGTACTGGATCGTCGTGGTCCCCAGCGCCTGCGGCACCGGAATCGGAATCTCTCCGCCAGCCAGGAAGCTCGCGCTCTGCCCGGACAACGCCACCAGGCTCGGCTCGGCCAGCACGCGGACCAGGCCGTTGGCTTCCATCAGGCTCAGGTTGGCGAAGATGCCCTTCGACACCGAGCCAGCAATCAGGTTGAAAGCGCTGCTGATTGGCGACACCGAGTCCACCACAGTGCCAACGCCCGGCGTGAACGTGGCCTTGGTCAGCGACGACGGGCTGAAGGTGCCAAATGCGAAGCCGCCGTTGTCGCGATAGAAGTTCAGGCCGATTTCCTTGAGAACGGTCTTGCTGATCTCCACCACCTTGACGTCGACCTGCACCGTGCCGGAGACCGGCACCGTCGAGCGATCGACTACAACGCCTGCGCTCTTGCCATCCGCACTGGAGACGGCGGCGCGCGCCGCCATCAGCGTATGCGCGGCGGCTGGGGCATCAGGAGACTCGCCGCTGATCGAAGCCCCGGCGGAAGAAAGATCAACGCTGGCGCCACCGGGATCGGGCCGCACCGCATCCACGCGCACCGTGTAGCTGACCGGCGCAACATCGCGGCTCCAGATCTTGAGGTCGGTGACGCCGGGCTTGCGGGCCACCACGAGCACCGTAGCAGGACCACCCCGATGTTTGAGCAGCAGCGCATCGGCCACCTCGGGGTTGCCCACCGCCACGCGTTCCAGCGCCTGTCCGGGCCGGATTTCCTGTTGCGCACCAGCGAGCAGGCGCAACGTGCGCGAGCCTGCGGTGTCGAAGGAACCTGACGGCTGCGACATCGCTTGTGTCGCCGCTTGTGTCGCTGCTTGTGCATCCGCTTGCGATATCGGCGCCGCAGCCAGCGCCAGCATCGTCAGCGCGACCACTCGCGCCAGCACACGGTGTTTCAACTTTTTCGGCATACCGTGTCGTCCGTTATTCAATCGCTCGCTTGCCGGCGCGGATCATTTCCACGCCGTTACCTTCGTTCTGGGGATCGCGTCGTGCGGTGGCCACCATCCCCGGGAGTCCTGCGGGAAGCACGGCAGGCCGCATCGCTGGCGCGGGCGTTTGGGGCGCGCGCGGTTCGCCGACCAGCCCGGCGAGGCTCACACCCGCCACAGCCTTGTC
>NZ_ANKP01000199.1:0-3093 GCF_000319775.1 Cupriavidus sp. HMR-1 | reverse complement strand
CAGCGGCGGCTCGGCAGTCAACGGCAGCGCCACGGCGGGTTATGCCGTCAACGGCAGCGCAACAGCTGGCGATGGCGCGGCAGGCGGCAAGGCCGTTGGCTGGGCTGGCGATGGCGGCAACGCCAAGAGCAATGGTGGCGGCGCGCTCTCCGCGAGCCTTGGCGTAGGCGGCTTCGGTGGCTCCGGCAAGGGCAGTGGCGGTGACTCGGGCGCTGGCGCCCTGGGTGGCTTCGGTGGCGACGGCGGAAACGCCAAGGGTAGTGGCGGTGATGCGCTTGGCGCGAGCGGTGGACTGGGCGGCAGCAGCGGCGCAGGCGCCGCGCTCGGCAAGGTCCATGGCAATGCTGGTAACAGCACGGCGACAGCTGGTGCTGGTGGCGCTGGTACTGGCGGTACGGCCTCGGGTACTGGTGGCGGAGCTAGCGGCACGGGTGGTGCTGGCGGTGCTGGCGGTGCAGCGACCGCTGCCTCCGCAGGCGGCGCAGGCACTGGCACCGGCGGTGCTGGCGGCGCCAACACCTCGACTGCCGGCGCGGCAACTGGTGGCGCCGCGACTTCGACCGGCGGCGCCGGTGGTGCGCAGAACAGTGTTGCCGGTAACGGTGGCGCTGGCGGTGCGGCCACTAACGGCAGCGCAAGCAGCATGGCGTCGAATGGCAGCGCAACGGCAGGCAATGGCGCGGTTGGCGCTTCGTCTGGCGCAGGCGGTGCTGGTGGCGCGGGCATGGGCGGCACGGGTGGTACCGGCAACGGTGCGGTTGGCGGCGCTGGCGGCAACGGCGGCACCAACTATGTCGATGCAGGCACCTTCAACATGTCGAACATGATGTCCAGCGTCGGCCAGTCCGCAGCCGGCATCATGATTGCCAACCAGAACAGCGGCATGTCGTCGCTGGTGCAACAAAGCGTCAACGTCCAGGCGAACCTGGCAGTCGGCAAGTAAGTCCTTCGAGCGTCTGTACCGTTCCGCACGGAACGGTACAGCACCCGCAGGGTTGAATCGGATGGGGCAGTGCGTGCCGACGGCATCGTTTGTCGGCCGCTCTGCCGCATCAGACGCCTGTAGGTCCGAATTCGCTTCCGACGCTGGCGGCCCGGATGGGGGGCCGTGCCTCGGGGCATGAGGAGACGCACCATGCGATTGCATCGCCGAGCTGTCCTGGCAATGTCGACAGCCATCCTGGCCTGGCCGTTTGCGCAGGCTATTGCGGGGCCACCCGTCGCCGAGGCATCCGCCACGGCCGTCGCGGCGGCAAGCAGTGATTCGGGCGCAGCCACTGTCGTGGCGGGCGCGGCGGCAAGCGTGACGGCGGTAACGCCGGATGCTGCCCCCAAATTGAATATTTTCGGTACGACAGCCAATGCGGTCGCGAGCAGCAAGCTCGACGACGTGCGCGGTGGCGCTGAACTGGTCGTCAACGACATGCGCCTGAACGGCACCGTGGGCGGCAACGCCGCCATCAACACGCTGTCGGGCAGCAATTATGTCTCGGACGGTTCGTTCGCCAATGCCGCGGGTTTGCCGACCGTGATCCAGAATTCGGGCAACAACGTACTGATCCAGAACGCGACCATCCTCAACGTCCAGTTCAAATGATCATGCGCAGCCTGCTGTTGGCAGCCGCCACGCTGGCGGTGGCGCTGGGTGGCATCGCCGAAGCCCGCGCCGATACCATTCGCATTCCGGGCGATCAGGGCAACTCTTACACGGTGCCCGTGACCAGCCTGCGCGAAGCGCGCTTCCGCACGACCATTCGGCAGCAGTATGACTTCAGCTGCGGCTCGGCCGCCGTGGCCACGCTACTGACTTTTCAGTACGGATTCCCCGTCAATGAAGAGACGGTCTTCGCCAACATGTATGTCAACGGCGATCAGGCCAAGATCCGCTCGGAAGGTTTCTCGCTGCTCGACATGAAGCGGTTTCTCGAGTCGCGCGGGTTCCTGGCCGACGGCTACGAGTTGCCGCTGTCGAAGCTCGAGGAAGCGCAGATTCCGGCGATCGTGCTGATCGTCGAGAACGGTTATCACCATTTCGTCGTGATCAAGGGGATCAAGGGCGACCGCGTGCTGGTCGGTGACCCGGCGCGTGGTACCCGCTCCATCGAGCGCGATCACTTCGAAAAGATCTGGGACAGCCAGTTGCTGTTCGTTATCCACAATCGCACGGACCGCGCGCGATTCAACCTGGCAGCCGACTGGCGCGTGGCGCCGTCGGGCCCTTACTGGATGGGAGTTCCGCGAGACAGTCTGTTCTTCACCGTCATGCCAAAGCATGGCCCCGCCGATTTCTGAGCTGAGGAACATCATGGTCCAGACAACCATTTCACCCGCATCAAGATGCACGGCCAGGTCGGCAACCGCGGCCGTGCTGCTTGGCGCGGGGCTGGCCTGCGCGGGCAATGCCCACGCCGGTGTCGAGACCCTGGCACCCGAGTCAGCCGATACCGCGGGCGTGGCGACTTCGGCCGCCATCGACCTGCCTGCAATACCAACGCCGACACAGCTGTCGGCGCCATCCGAAGACCCAATCACTGTGGCGGCGCGTGCCGCAGACCCCATCGTTGCGGACAACGTCACGGAGAACGTTTCCGAAAAAGCTGTCGAGTCGATCGCCGAAGCGCCTGCGCGGGGAGTAGAACCGGTGGACAAGGCGTCCGTTGCGCGGCATCACCCCATTGGGGACACGCTCGTGGCTGCCATGACAATGGCCACGCGGGAGCCCAATACGCAGGTGGCCGAGGCACGCGACGACATGGCCAGGTGGAAGCCGGTCGCGCAGGCGCGGCTTGAAGAATCGCGTGGCGGTTTTGATGTCGCCGGGTTGCAGGTTGGTTTCGGTATTGATCGCGCCGTCTTCGTCAATGGCGCGCTGGCCGTGGCCACGAGCATCACGATTCCCAACATCAGCAGCATCACCTCGGCCCAGGCCGCGCAACTCGCGCAGGCCCTGGCGCCAGTGACGGTTGCCTTAACCGGCGCCAACAGCATTGCGAGCGCGGCGATTGCTGCCGCCCAGGCTGCAACGGGCCAGGCAGGGCAGGCGGGACAATCCGCGACCACGGCAGCGAATGGCGCGGCAGCCAGCGCGCAAGG
>NZ_ANKP01000198.1:0-1024 GCF_000319775.1 Cupriavidus sp. HMR-1 | reverse complement strand
CTGCCGCACCGACGGCGCAAGCCATGCCCGCCGCCACGCCGGCGGCTTCCACGGTGTTCCCGCCGCTGGCGCAGGAAGCGCCGCCGGGGTTCCACAACGATATCGGGATGATTCTCGATATTCCCGTGCAGCTCACGGTGGAACTCGGCCGCACCAAGGTACCCATCAAGAACCTGCTGCAACTGGCACAAGGTTCGGTCGTGGAGCTCGACGGCCTGGCCGGCGAACCGATGGACGTGCTTGTCAACGGCTACCTGATCGCCCAGGGCGAAGTGGTGGTGGTCAATGACAAGTTCGGCATCCGCCTGACGGACATCATCACGCCGTCGGAACGTATCCGGAAGCTCAACAAATGATGGTTGCCGCGCGCCGGCTTGCCGCGGGCATTGCCCTTGTGGGCGTTGCCGCTTCCGGCGCGCAGGCTGCCGACGTCGTGCTCAGCACGGCCCAGGCGGGCACGCCCACCGGCGGCGCCGCGACCAACACCACTACCAGCGCCACTACTGGCAACACCGGCGCCAACGCTCCCGTCATCAGCAGTGGGGCCAGCCTGGCGCAAGCCGGTCTGGGCCTGTTCGCCGTCATCGCGCTGATCCTGGCGATGGCATGGGTGGCGCGGCGCGTCGGCCTGGTGCGCCAGGGCTCGGGCAATGCGTCGATGAAGGTGGTCGGCAGCCTGATGCTTGGTCCGCGCCAGAGGGTGGTCACGGTGGAAGTGGGCGGTACCTGGCTGGTGCTTGGTGTGTCGCCCAATGAAATCCGTCCGCTTCACACGCTGGAAGCACAACCGCACACCGGTTCTCCGGACGATTCGCGGCCGGGCTCTCAGGCGGACTCAGCAATGCCCCGGAACATGCAGGGCGGATTTGGCGAGCGACTGATGCGCGCCATGCAGGAAAACCTCAAGAAATGAACTCGCTGCGTGCCGACGTCGCACGGCATCCCGCGCGCCTGCCGTGCGTGGCCGCCACCCTGCTGGCCTTGCTGCCGCTCGTGCTGTGGCTCGCGCCCGAATCGGCGCTCG
>NZ_ANKP01000197.1:0-3898 GCF_000319775.1 Cupriavidus sp. HMR-1 | reverse complement strand
CGATGGTGGCCAGCGCGCGGCGGCGACCATGGCAGGCGGGGGCGGCATCCGCGGCAGCGGTGTCGTTGGCGCGCTGGGGCTTCAGGACTTTGAGGCGAGAGGGCATGCGATACGCTCCAGAAAGAGAAAAGGCGTCCCGATCCCCGGCCCGGACACCTGGCCAGGAAGGCCAGCGTTCGGGGCGGGGTTCAGGACGCCGTTGTCCGATGCCTCGCGGTCGACGTTGATCGCGGGCACACATGTTGTGAGGTGCTTCCGGGTGATGCGCGGCCGTCGTTGGCCGTGTCTTGGGTAACGCAAGCGCTATGCCAGCGCTTTTTGGGGTGCCGGAAGGGAAATGGCGGGGCCGGCGGTGCCCGTTTCACTGTCGAGATGCGCCGCCGGGGAATGGCGCCGCGCCAGTCTTGTGCAACGCACCAACGGCGTGCCATGCACCGCGTCCATGTGCCGCGCCCACTAGCGCCGAGGGATCAGGCCATCACATCGATCACGCGCTGTGCGGCATCCACGAGCCGGATACCGCGCTCCATAGCCATCGAGCGCAGTCGCTTGAAGGCTTCGTCCTCGCTGATGCCGCGTGCCTGCATCAGCAGGCCCTTGGCGCGCTCCACCGTCTTGCGCTCGGCCAGCTTGAGCTTGGTGGCGTCGAGTTCGGCGCGTAGCTGCTGGTCCAGCTGGAAGCGGGCGTAGGCCACATCGAGCACCGTCTTCACCCGTTCCGCACGCAGGCCGTCGACGATGTAGGCGGTGATACCGGCCGACAGGGCGGCCTTGATGCGCTGAGCGTCGTCGTTATCCGTGAACAGCACGATCGGGCGCGGCGCATGCTGGGTGGAGACGCAGACATGCTCGATGGTGTCGCGCGCGGCCGATTCGGAGGCAATGATGACCAGGTCCGGCTGGCTGGCCGCAATGGTGTCCGGCAGGCGCAGGTCCGCATCGACCGTCTGCACCTCGGTGAAGCCTGCCTGCGCCAGACCGGCGCGGATCGTCTCCACGTTGAGCGGATCGGCCTCGTGCGGATCACGAACCAGCAGGATGCGCAGGCTCCGGCTCGTGGTGGCTGGCGGTGCTACGGCGGAAGGGGGCGGATGGCGACGGGTCATGGAGGGCGCTTGGTTGCGGTGCAATATGCAAGATTCGCGCCGGGTCTGCTTCCACTGTATGCCACCGTATTCAAGGTGTATCCTTTGCCCCTGCCGCGGCCCACCCGACTGGGCACGACCGGACACGACACCGGGTGCGGCGTTCCATCAAAAAAGAGAAAGCTGGAGAGTTGGATGACCGAATTCGTCTTCGCGCCGCAAGCCCCCGTCGGTGTTCCCGTGCGTGGTGGCAGCGCAAGTTTCCCTGTGCGCCGGGTCTACTGCGTGGGCCGGAACTATGCCGCCCATGCCCGTGAAATGGGTTCGGACCCCGACCGTGAACCGCCGTTCTTCTTCTGCAAGCCGTCCGACGCGGTCAGCTACGTGGCCGACAACGTCGAGGGCGCCTTCCCGTACCCGCCGGGCACGGGCAATTGCCACTACGAGGTGGAGCTGGTTGTCGCCATCGGCAAGGGCGGCCGCGACATCCCGGTCGAGCAGGCCGCCAGCCATGTCTTCGGCTATGCCATCGGCCTCGACATGACGCGCCGCGACCTGCAGAACGAATCGAAGAAAACCGGCCGCCCTTGGGAAACCGGCAAGGCATTCGACAAGTCCGCACCGATCGGCCCGATCGTGCCGGTCTCGGCTATCGGCCACCCGGAAAAGGGCGCCGTGACGCTGGCCGTCAATGGCGTGGAGAAGCAGCGTGGCGACCTGTCGGATCTGATCTGGTCGGTGCCTGAAATGGTGTCGTACCTGTCGAAGCTGTTCGAACTGCAGCCGGGCGACCTGATCTACAGCGGCACGCCTGAAGGCGTGGGCCCGGTAGTGAAGGGCGACGTCATGCAATGCCACATCGAAGGTGTGGGCGATCTGACCGTCAAGGTGGTGTGAGGCAATGCTCGAGCTCCATAGTTACTTCCGTAGCTCGGCGTCGTTCAGGGTGCGTATCGCGCTGAACCTGAAGGGCTTGCCCTATGACTACAAGGGTGTGCATCTGCTGAGGGAAGGCGGCATGCAGCTGAAGCCCGAGTATCGCGCGCTGAATGCCGATGGCGTGGTGCCGACGCTCGTGGTCGATGGCAGGCCCCTGATCCAGTCGATGGCGATCATCGAGTATCTCGACGAAACCCATCCGGAGCCGGCGCTGCTGCCGAAGGACCCGTTCGAGCGTGCGGTCGTGCGCGGCCTGGCTCAGGAAATCGCCTGCGAGATCCATCCGCTCAACAACCTGCGCGTGCTCAAGTACCTCAAGCACGAGCTCAAGGTGTCGGAGGAGGCCAAGGATGCGTGGTACCGCCACTGGATCGAACAGGGGTTTGCCTCGCTCGAAGTCAATCTGTCGCAACTGGGGCGTGTGGGTCGCTTTGCGTTCGGCGATACGCCGACATTGATCGACTGCTGCCTGGTGCCGCAGGTATTCAACGCGCAGCGCTTCAATGTCGATGTGAGCCGCTTCCCGACGATCGCGAAGATCCATGCCACTTGCATGGAGGTAGACGCGTTCCAGAAGGCCGCGCCAGGGGCGCAGCCGGACAGCGAGTAATCGGTAGCGTTGCCAGAAACAAAAACCCCGGTGTCATCACCGGGGTTTTTGTTTTTGCGTGCCTGCGGGATTCAGCCCAGCAGCGCCTCGGCGAACTCGTCCGCCTTGAACGGCTGCAGGTCCTCGACCTTCTCGCCCACGCCGATGAAGTACACCGGTACCGGGCGCTGGCGCGCGATCGCGGCCAGGATGCCGCCCTTGGCCGTGCCGTCGAGCTTGGTCACGATCAGGCCGGTCAGGCCGAGCGCGTCATCGAACGCGCGCGTCTGGGCCAGTGCGTTCTGACCGGTATTGGCGTCGATCACGAGCAGCACTTCATGCGGTGCGGTCGGCATTGACTTGCCGATCACGCGCTTGACCTTCTTGAGTTCCTCCATCAGGTGAAGCTGCGTGGGCAGGCGGCCAGCGGTATCCGCCATCACGATATCGATCTTGCGCGCGCGCGCCGCGTTGACGGCATCGAAGATCACGGCGGCTGGGTCGCCACTTTCCTGGGCCACCACGGTCACGTTGTTGCGCTCGCCCCAGATCGTGAGCTGTTCGCGCGCGGCGGCGCGGAACGTGTCGCCGGCGGCCAGCAGCACGGACTGGTGATAGGACTGGAAATGCTTGCAGAGCTTACCGATGCTGGTGGTCTTGCCCGCGCCGTTGACGCCGGCAATCATCATCACCAGCGGCTGCTCGCGGCCCAGTTCCATCGTCTTCTCGAGCGGCTTGAGGAGCTGCGTCAGCAGGTCCTTGAGCGCGGCTTTCACACCTTCGGCCGTTTCAATACGATCATTCTTGATGCGGCGGCGCAGTTCGCCCAGCAGATACTCGGTGGCCTCCACGCCGGCATCGGCCATCAGCAGCGCCGTTTCCAGTTCCTCGAACAGCGCCTCGTCGACCTTGACGCCGACGAACAGCACGCCGATGTTGCGGCTGGTCTTCGACAGGCCGGCACGCAGTCGCGACATCCAGCCGCGCTTGGCTTCCGCGGTTTGCGCGGGCGGCGGGGTTAGCTCCAGTTCCTCGATGACCGGCGGCGTATAGCTGGCCGGAGGCGGAGCCGACGCCACGGGCGGCACGACCGGTGGTGCCACGGGTGGCGCCACATGGACGGGCGCCGGGGCGGGCGTTGGAGCCGGCGCCGGTGTTGAAACCGGGGCTGAAACCGGAGTTGCAACGGGTACCGCTACAGGGGGGGCGACAGGGGTTACCGCAGGTGCCGCAGCCGGGGTGGGGGCGGGAAGCGGGGCCGGCGCGGGAGCAGGCGCCGGTGTGG
>NZ_ANKP01000196.1:0-4352 GCF_000319775.1 Cupriavidus sp. HMR-1 | reverse complement strand
GGCGCCGCCGGTGTTGTCGCGGCGCGTGGCGGGCATCATGCGGCCGGGCGATGGCATGGATGACCCGCTGCCGTTCCTGCCCGGCACGCCGGCGTTGGACGCGTTCCCGCTGGCGCAATGGCGGCGCCATCTCGAACGTGCCTGGCGCAACATCACACCGGCGCAACTCGGCTATATGCCCGTGGCTGGCAACGTGGCGCTGAGACAGGTGATTGCCGAGTACCTGCGCGTTTCGCGCGGCGTGCGCTGCGATGCGTCGCAGGTGTTCATTACCGATGGCACCCAGAACGGACTGGACCTGTGCGCGCGGCTGCTGGCGGACGCCGACGATATCGCCTGGATCGAAAACCCTGGCTATAGCGGCGCGCGTAATGCGTTCCAGGCGGCCAATCTGCGGCTGGTGCCGATCCCGGTCGATGCCGATGGGCTTGCGCCTCGTCCGCAGGACTGGACCGAGACACCGCCCAGGCTCATCTACATCACGCCCTCGCACCAGTACCCGCTCGGCGCGGTGATGAGCCTGGAGCGGCGACTGGCGCTGGTGGCACAAGCACGTGCCGCTGGCGCGTGGATCGTCGAGGACGACTATGACAGCGAATTCCGGCACCAGGGCACGCCGCTTTCGGCGGTGCAAGGCCTGGCCGAGGATGCGCCGGTGATCTACCTTGGCACCTTCAGCAAGGTGTTGTTCCCGGCGCTGCGGATCGGTTTCATGGTGGTCCCGCCGGCATTGGCGCCGGTGATCCACCGCACGGCCGGCGCGCTCATGCTGCGCGGACGGGTGGCCGAGCAACTCGCGCTGGCATCGTTTATCGATGCAGGGCATTTCACGCGCCACCTCAGGCGGATGCGGCAACTCTACGCCGCCCGGCGTGCCGCGCTGCACGATGCGATGACGCGTCATCTGCAAGGGCTGGTGACGGTTTCGGGAGGCGCGGGCGGCATGCACCTTTCCGCCCGACTGGACGTGCCGGTGGCCGATACCGAAGTCAGCCGCATCGGCCGCGCGCAAGGGCTGGTGCTGCGGCCGCTGTCAAGGTTCTGTCTGCCGGGCTCGGCGCCGGCCTACAACGGCCTGGTGCTCGGATACGGGGGCGTGCCGGCGGAGCGGATGGATGGTCTGGCCCGTCAGATCCGGGAGGTCATCGAAAGGGCCTTGCTGGAGGCATAGGAGGCGTAAGAAGCGCGGGAGGTGCGGTGAGTCCCGTCCCGCGCGTTCCCACAGCCTTACTTCTGGGCGACCGGACGTTCAGCGGTCCTGGCGGGAGAGTCGTCACGCACCAGGACAACGGGGACCGGGCAATCGCGTGCCAGGCTTTCGGCGACGCTGCCAAGCAGCATGCGCTTCAAGCCGTGCCGGCCATGCGTGCCGATGACGACGATATCGGCGCTGCACGTTCGCGCATAGCCGTTGACGCGGTCCGCGATGTTGCCCATCGTTGCCAGATCGTCGATCAGGGTTTCGTGATGCTCGAGCCCGGCAGCCGCGGCGATCTCGCCAGCTTCCTTGAGAAGCGATTCGCCTGCAGCCGTCAGCTGTGGGCGTAGTTCGGTGAAATCGCCATAGCCGAAGTCGTACTGCAGGAAGCTGTAGTCGATGACGTGCAGGATCTCGAGCTTGGCGTGAAACGCGCTGGCAAGGCCGACGGCTTCGTTCAGGGCGCGACGCGCGCAGTGGCTATCGTCGACGGCGACAAGAATATGCTGGTGCATGATGGGCGTCCTCATGGGCAGTGGGGCAGTGGGGCAGTGGGGCAGTGGGAATTCATGCGGTTACCTTTCGGTGTTGCCGCGCCGCGCTCGCCATGGCGAGCAGCAGGTTGCGTAGTTCCACGATCTCGAGCGTCTTGTCGAAGCAGTAGGCCACGCCAGCCATCAGGCACGCGCGGCGCATCTGGGGTGTGCCCTCGTTAGCCAGCACGATCAGCGTGCTGGCCGGCAAGGCGATCGCGAGCGCGCGAATTCGCGGCAGGGGTGTGTTCTCTGTGGCGTTCAGGCCGATCAGCACGACATCCGGCTGGAGGTCTACCAGTTCCGTTTGATGGGCTTGCGCATCGTGTCCGGCGCCGGCCACACGTAGGCCGTCCAGGGACGCCAGCAGGCGCAACTGCCTGCGCCTGACGGCCGGCGTTCTTTCGACCAGATACACAGTCAGTCGGTCGGTGTCGGTGCGCGAAATCATTGGGCGAGTATCGCGCCCGCCGGTCGCTCGCGGAAGCAGGGTGCACTGAGAGTGGCGTCAGTCCTGTCGCGTGGATTGTCAGGTTTTCCTGACGGAGCAGGCTGCCGGCGTGCGTAACGGGCGGACAGCGACACGTCAAGCCTCCGCGATGCCTGCGAGGCAGTCGCGGCGCTGGCAATATGTCACGAGCATCACCGGATACCGCCGTCATTCTTGATCTGGGAGCAGATGGGTAGGCACGCCGAGGCATATCTTGAAAAGGTGCCCCCCTGGGCATTCTGCTTCTCACACCCTACAAGGAGCTTCTCCGTGAATGCACTGACTTCCGCACAATTTGCCACTTTGGCCGCAATGCTCGACGCGGAAGAAGCCCGCGCGCGTGCCGCACTGGGTACCGGCGCCTCGCCGCGCGCCCCGCTGGAGCGGCAGGATCCGGGCGACAAAACGGACGTCGCGGATCGGGAGATCGGTCAGCGGCAGGCCGATGTGATGCGCGAGCATTACCGCGTGGAACTGGAAGACATCGCGGCCGCGCGCGGCAGGATGACGCTCGGCTCCTATGCGATTTGCCGCGAGTGCGAGGAGCCGATTCCATTCGAGCGACTGCAGGCATACCCGACGGCAAAACGGTGCATGGACTGCCAGCGTGAGCACGAGCAGACGCGTCGCGGCAGGTTTTGACGGTCTGCGAGCAAGGATTCGCCTGGTAATCACTTGGCAACGTTTTGCCTGCGGTTCTCTTCAGTCGTACCGCTACTCCGCGCCGCACTTCAGCGGGTCGGTGCATTTCCTTTCGTGCAGACGCCGTCCGCGCACCGATAGATATCCCGTCCCGGCGCTGTCAGAACGCACGTCGTGCCGGCGCAGGCCGCGGACGGCATACCTCCGAGAAGGCTGTATGCCTCTTCGATAGTGACGGTGGGGCCGCCGGCAGCCAGCTCGCCCGCGTCGACGGGTGCTACGGTCTGTTTGGCCGGCTCGACGCTCCCGCATCCAGACAGCGTGAGGATTGCCAGCAGACAAAGGCTTGAGATCAGGCGGTTCATGCGGACGCTCGGCAGCCGGAGCGCCCAAGTCTACGGCGAGGAGGGCCTCGGGCGCTCTCGATCCGCGCAAGGACGGTGGATTATCCAGGGGTGGGACGTCGATTGGTACGGTGCTGACGCACAGCGCCGCGCATCGCATCGAATCAAGCTGCCGGTGGCGCGCAGGATCCGCGCAGGACCAGCTCAGTCGGTATCTGGATACGAATCCTGTCTGGTGGGACGTCTCCCTTCAATTGAGCCAGAAGCATACGCGCGGCTTCGTTGCCGAGTGCATGTGCGTCATAGCGGATCACGGAGATGGGCGGTGTCGCAAGTTGGGCGAGTTCGCTGTCATTCGAAGCGATCAGGGAAATATCCTCGGGAATGCGGAGATTGCTGATGCGGATGGCCGGGAGCACGCCGGACAGGAGCGGCATCCCCAGAACGATCACCGCAGTAGGTGGCTCAGGCAGGCTCAGCAGCAATTGCATCTCTCGATATGCGTATGCTGTCGAGAAACTGTCGAGCCGAAGCAACCGCGGGTCCAAGGTCAATCCGGCCAGCTCATGGGCCTGGCGCAGCCCCTGCAGGCGGTCACGCGCCACGCGGGTGCCCGTGCCGCCAGTGATCATGGCGATACGGCGGTGTCCAAGGCTGATGAGATGCTCTGCTGCACGCCGGGTCCCGCTTAGATGATCGGCGCCGACGGCATTGACCGGGGCATCAAGCTCACGCTCCAGCAGGACAACGGGAAGATTGCCGGACCGGATGTTCGCCAGCACCGTGGGGTTGGTTTCATCTTGCACGGCGAAGATGACGCCATCGGCACCGCGTTGCCGGAACAGATCGAGCAGCACGAGTTCGCGTTCGCTGCTGCCGTCGCTGCTGGCAACCATGATCATGTAGCCGTGCTCGCTGAGTATGCCTTCAGCACCCTTGACCATGGCGGAGTAAATCGGATTCCGGATATCCGAGAAGATAAAGCCGATCATGCGTGCCGACATGCCCCGCATACTCTGCGCAGCCATGCTGGGCTTCCAGCCCAGTTCGTCGATGGCAGCCTGGACGCGCGCGCGCACGTCCTCCGCTACGGTAGGCACCCCATTTGCCACGCGCGAGACCGTCGCGATTGCGACGCCCGCCGC
>NZ_ANKP01000195.1:0-5303 GCF_000319775.1 Cupriavidus sp. HMR-1 | reverse complement strand
GCCGCCGCTGCCGCCGCCGCCACCAGCGCCGCTGGCGCCACCCGAACCACCCGAGCCGCCCTTGCCGGTGCCGCCATAGCCCGCGCCACCCTTGCCACCCGCTGCACCGTTGGCGCTGCCATTGTTGGTGGCAACGTTACCGATGTTGTGGATGTAGTTGCCAGTCACATAGCCTTCAAGCTTGCTGATGGCCAGCGCCTTGCTGGAGTTGAACGAGTTGGTGAAGTTGGCGGTAGCCGTACTGCCATTGGCCGCTGCGGCGTTGCCATAGCCGCTCATGTCCTGGTCGGTGTGATTCTTGGAGTTGGTGTTGGTATTGCTGGTGTTCTTCGTCTTGTTGGTGGTCGAAGTAGAAGAGTTGCCGTTCGCCTGAAGAGCCGTCGAACCATCATTCGCCGCGGCGCCGCCGCCATTCTGCGTGTTGCTTGTTGAGGACGCAGTCTGGGTGTTGTCGTGGCCGTTCGTGTTGTTGTTCGTCGGGTCTGCTAGCGCCTGGCCACTAATGCCCAGTGCCAGCGCAACCGCCGACGCAAGTAATGTCTTGTTCATACGTTGCTCCCAGGAGAATTGCACATTGCGGCTCAGCCTCCGGCCAACGCTCATACAGGCAGAACGCCGGCTGGAGGTTCAGGTCCCGCACGGTTGCCGGACCAGCCTTCCCCTGCGCATATTCAGTGCCAGCACGCATGGCGCGCGGCGCATCCCGTTGAAATACAAAGGCTGGCGCGGGTTTCTCCGGGAACTTTTTTCGTTGGTTGTGCGCCGCACATTCGCGCGGAACCTGTGCATGGGAGTAGACATGTCACAGCGGTGTGACACCGATTTTGGCCGTCAGGCGAACCGGCCCGTCGCGCCCGAAAAAAATGCCAGAAATTCAACGTGTTACGAAGGCACGAGTGACACGCTGAAGACGGCAACCCGCGTAACGACAGTGAAACAGCGATGCCACCGCCCCCCAACCACCACCCCTCAAGGTACCGGCAAGCCTGACCAGTCAGTGTCGGCTTCGTCATGCTGCAAGCGCGTGAAACCGGGCAGCGCGAGCATAAGTCGACGCCCCCGCGTGAAGGAATCGCCGCTGCGTCCCGTCTTTTCTTGCGTCTGGCGGACGTTCGATGCCGTCTCGCAACACATGTGGTCGCGGATTGTGCTTCGCACGCCGCGAGTGCGTTTGATGCTGGCCGCCATGTCTGATTTAAAGTACATTACACGCGTCTAGGACTTGTCAGCGCTTACGCAAGGGAAACCATGAGTGAAGCCGTCGTTCCCCTGTATCACCAGATTTACGTGGTGCTCCGCCAGCAGATCGTGGAAGGCCGCTTCGGCCAGGGCCCGCTGCCAGGCGAAATCGACCTTGCCAAGCAATTTCATGCTTCGCGCGTGACGATGCGGCGCGTGTTCGACCGTCTGGTTCAGGAAGGTCTGGTCCGCCGCCATCGCGGACTCGGGACATTCGTAAACCCGCATCCGGTCAGGCCGCAGGTCACCGAGGAGCGCGCCACGAGCCTGCTCGGCGCCATCATCGACATGGGCGAGAAGACTGCGGTCAAGGTCATCTCGATCGACGAGGTGCACGCCACCCCTGAAGTCGCCGAAGCGCTGCAGATCCAGGTGGGCGATCCCGTGGTGAAGATCGTGCGCGTGCGTCACTACCGCAACCGCCCTCTGTCCCATATCACGGTCTACCTGCCGATCGACCTGGGCCGCTCGCTGACCCGCAAGGATCTGGAAACGACGCCGATGCTGCGCCTGCTGGAAGCCGCCGGTGTGGAGCTGGGCCGCGCGTCGCAAGTGCTGACGGCCCGCCTGGCCGACGTGGTTGTGGCCCCGCTGCTCGACGTGCCTGTTGGCGGCGCGCTGCTGGCCGTGCGCCGCGTGGTGCTCGACAAGAATGGGCGTCCGGTGCAACTGCTGATGGGCCAGTATCGACCCGACCGCTACGAATACCGCATGGAACTGTCGCCGATGGGCGGCGGGGACAGCGCCAACGTGTGGGTAGAAAACGAAACCCGCACGGGCCTGCGCGACTGACCTGCGGGCGAGGCCGGGACCCACTCCTCGTACCGGCCACGCGACGAATCGGAATCGGGCGATACTGCGCACTCCACATCACAACCGAGGAGCTTTCGTCATGCCAGTCGTTCGCCCGGGCGAGCATCAGCCTGTCTGCAAGTCTGCCCTGCAATCCGCCAGCAGCCGACGGCGCGCATCCTGCGCCGCGCTGCTCGCGCTGGCCGCGTGGTGCATCGCGCCTTCCGCACAGGCCGCGCAAGCTGCGATCGCTGGCGGCAAGCCGATCCGCATCCTGGTAGGCGCGCCTGCGGGCGGCACCACCGACACGCTGGCACGAACGATCGCCCAAGAAATGTCGCAGACGCTGGACCAGCCCGTGGTGGTCGAGAACCGCCCCGGCGCAGGCGGCAATATCGCTGCCGACATGGTGGCCAAGAGCCCGGCCGACGGCACCACGCTGCTGATGAGCTTCACCAGCCATACGATCAACGCGACGCTGTACAAGAAGCTGCCGTTCGATCCGATCCAGGACTTCACGCCGATCACACTCGTGGCCACCGTGCCCAGCGTGCTGGTGGCACGGCCCAACCTGCCCGCCAACAACATCCCCGAACTGATCCGTCTGGCCAAGTCCGAGCCGGGCAAGCTGAACTTCGGCATTGGCGCGGTGGGATCGTCGGTGCATCTGGCCGGTGACATGTTCAAGATGATGACGGGCACGTATATCGTCAACATCCCGTACAAGGGCACCACGCCCGCCATCACGGATCTGCTCGCGGGCCAGGTTGATCTGATGTTCGCCAGCACGATCAACGTGGCGCAGCACGTCAAGGCTGGCAAGCTCAAGGTGCTCGGCGTGACCAGCCCGACGCCGCTGCCGCAGTTTCCGGGCGCGCAGCCGATTGGCGCCACGGTAAAGGGTTTCGAATCCAGCGCGTGGTTCGGCCTGTTCGGCCCGGCCAATCTGCCGCCGGAGATCACACAGGCGCTGTACCAAGCTGCGCGCCACGGGCTCGAGCAGCCCGCAGTGCGCAAGCGCCTGGAAACCGACGGCGCGCAACCCAGCGCCATGCCGCCCGAGACGTTCGCGAATTTCGTGAAGCAGGACGTCAAGCGCTGGGCCACGGTGGTGAAGTATTCAGGAGCCAAGCCCGAATGACCCTGCCGCACGGCAAGACCGCGGTCGACCCCAGCCAACTGCCCGCCACGCTCGCCCAGAAACTGGTCGCTCGCGCGGCAGGTGTGTCGCATGTCACGCCGGGATCGGTGGTGATGTGCAAGGTCGACCTGGCCATGTCGCACGACTCGAGCGGACCGCGCCGCGTGGCGCCACTGCTGCGCGAACTCGGCGCAAAGGTCTGGGATCCGTCCCGATTCGTGGTGGTCACCGACCACTACGTGCCTGCGGCCGACCCCGAAGCCGAATCGATCCTGCGCTTCACGCGCGACTGGGTGCGTGAAGCGGGCATTCAGAACTTCATCGACAACGAAGGCATCTGCCACGTAGTGCTGCCCGAGCGCGGCCATGTCCTGCCCGGTCGCTTCATCGTCGGCGGCGACAGCCACAGCCCCACGGGCGGCGCTTTTGGCGCGTACATGTTCGGCATAGGCGCCACGGAGATGGCCGGCGTGCTGGCCACGGGGGAGATCTGGCTGCGTGTGCCGAACACGATCCGGGTCGAGTGGCAGGGGACGCTGTCTGACGGCGTCTGCGCCAAGGACGTCATGCTGTTCCTGTGCGCCACACTGGGTATGGCGGGTGGCCGCTACGAAGTGATCGAATACACGGGGAACGCGGTAAAGACGCTGTCGATGCAGGAGCGCATGACGCTCACGAACATGAGCACCGAGCTTGGCGCGCAAACGGCGCTGATCGCGCCGGATGCCACAACGATGGCATGGCTTGCAGATGCCGGCGTCGATGCCGCCACGCTCGCCGCTATCGAACCGCGCCAGTGGCGCAGCGATGCGGACGCACCGGTACTGGCCACACATCGCTTCGATGCCGGCACGCTGGTACCGCAGGTAGCCGCGCCGCATTCGCCGGCCAACAGCGGCCCGGTCGACCAGGCCGCCGGCGCGCCGATCGAGATCGCCTATCTGGGCGCCTGCACCGGCGCCAAGCTCGAAGACCTGCGCATGGCCGCGCGGGTGCTGCGCGGGCGCAAAGTGGCATCGGGCGTGTCGTTGAAGGTCGCGCCCGCTTCGCTGCGCGACCAGCTGCAAGCGGCCAGCGAAGGGACGCTCGGCGTGCTGATGGATGCCGGCGCGGAGCTGCTGCCGAACGCGTGCAATGCGTGCGCGGGCTACGGCGCCACACGGTTTCCGGCCGGCAGCCGCGCCATCGCCTCGACTGCGCGCAACTTCCCCGGCCGCATGGGCGATGCAGGTAGCGCCGTATGGCTGGCATCGCCCATGACCGTGGCAGCCAGCGCCGCCACTGGCTGCATCACTGACCCGCGCAAGTTACTGGCATGACCCCGGCTCCGGATTTCCAACCCCCGCCCTCTGGCCGCATCTGGCGCTTCGGCGAAAACGTCGATACCGACGCAATGGCGCCGGGCCGATTCATGAAGGACGGGCTCGACGTGCTGGCGAGCCACTGCCTGGAAAACCTGCGACCGGAGTTCCCAGGCGCGGTCAAACCCGGCGACGTCATCGTCGCAGGCAGCAACTTCGGCATGGGGTCTTCACGTGAACAGGCAGCCCAGGCATTGAAGCATCTTGGCGTGGCGGCCGTGCTGGCGCCGTCGTTCGCCGGGCTGTTCTATCGCAACGCGATCAACATTGGCCTGCCGGTGCTAGTGTGCGCGGATACGACCGCATTGGCCGACGGAGCGCGAGCCACGTTCTTCCTGGATGCGGCAGAGATCAGGCTCTGCGATGGCCGGCGCATATCCTGCGAACCGGTGCCCGATTTCCTGCGCGCGCTGTTGCACGCGGGCGGGCTGGTGCCGCATCTCAAAGCACGCCTCAATAAAGTCTGAGACCTGGTCTCAGTGGGCAGCCGGTCCGTTGCTGAGGTGTCCTGACTCCCCACCTCCCGACACGCCACCATTGCGCGACCAGGCACCATGCGTGGCCATCGGCGGTGCGACGGCAGCGGCCTCGCGCAGCAGCGACAACGCCTCGTCATCCGAGGTCTGCGTGAAATCGAGATAGAACGCGCCGACCGCGCCAAAGTTCTCGGGGATATTCAGGCAGACCACGCGATCCGCCACGGCGCGGAGCGTGTCGAGGCCATCCACCGATCCCACTGGCACCGCCGCCACGACCTCCGCGGCGCCCGC
>NZ_ANKP01000194.1:0-5736 GCF_000319775.1 Cupriavidus sp. HMR-1 | reverse complement strand
CCCTCGCGTACTGAAACGCTGACCCTCTCCCCCTGCCCCTCTCCCGCTCGCGGGAGAGGGGAGCAAACCATCTCGGGTTCGCCTGCTTCGCTTACTTCTTCAACAGCGCGCACTTCGACTCGGCCGGCGTCGTGAACGCCTGGTCGCCCGGGATCGTCGTCACGATCTTCAGGTAGTCCCACGGCTTCTTCGAATCGGCCGGCGCCTTCACCTGCATCAGGTACATGTCGTGGATGTTGCGGCCATCGGCACGGATGTAGCTCTTGTTGTAGAAGTCGCTGATCTTCATCTTCTTCAGCTCGGCCATGACCTTGTCCGGATCATCGGTCTTGGCGGCTTCCACGGCCTTCAGGTACGTGCTGATCGCGGAGTAGTCGGCGGCCTGCAGGCTGCTCGGCATCTTCTTCATCTTGCCGAAGAAGCGGTTCGCGAATTTGCGCGTGTCGTCGTTCATGTCCCAGTACCAGCTGTCGGTCATCAGCAGGCCTTCGGTGTTCTTCAGACCCAGCGAGTGAATGTCGTTGATGAACATCAGCAGGCCGGCGATCTTCATGTTCTTCGTGATGCCGAATTCCTTGGCCGCCTTGATCGAGTTGATCGTGTCGCCGCCAGCGTTGGCCAGGCCCAGGATGTCAGCCTTCGACGCCTGTGCCTGCAGCAGGAACGACGAGAAGTCCGATGCCGACAGCGGGTGGCGCACCGAACCCACCACCGTGCCGCCATTGGCCTTCACCACGGCTGCCGTGTCGTTCTCGAGCGAATGACCGAAAGCGTAGTCGGCAGTCAGGAAGAACCACTTCTTGCCGCCCTGCTTGACCACAGCGCTGCCGGTGCCCTTGGCCAGCGCCACCGTGTCATAGGCGTAGTGCACCGTGTACGGCGAGCACTCTTCGTTCGTCAGTCGGGCAGTGCCCGCGCCCACGTTGAAGTAGACGCGCTTCTTTTCCTGCGCCACCTTGTTCATGGCCAGGCCGGTAGCCGAGTTGGTGCCGCCCAGCAGCATGTCCAGACCCTGCTGGTCCATCCACTCGCGCGCCTTCGAGGCGGCGATGTCGGCCTTGTTCTGGTGGTCAGCCGAAACCAGTTCGATCGGCTTGCCCAGCACCTTGCCACCGTGATCCTCGATGGCCATCTTTACCGCTTCCAGGCCGCCCGGGCCGTCGATGTCGGCGTACAGGCCCGACATGTCGGTGATGTAGCCGATCTTTACCGTGTCACCCGAAACCTGCGCCGAAGCGCCGCCTGCAAACGCACCAAGGACAGTCGCCGCCACTGCGACGGCCAGTCGAGTCATCTTCATTTGTTGTCTCCTGAGTTGCGGCAGCGCAGTCACGCCGCCCGTTCCTGCCACCAATGCGAGTTAAATGCGACCACGGCACCGCAGGCGCGGCGCCGTCGATCAGACCCCAAGCAGTTCGTTGAGCACGGGCATCTTGGCCTGCAGCTCGTTCGCGGCGAAGCGTTCGACGATCGCGCCGTGCTCCATCACGTAGAAGCGGTCAGCCAGCGGCGCGGCGAAGCGGAAGTTCTGCTCCACCATCACCACCGTGTAGCCCTTCTTCTTGAGCATCAGGATCATGCGGGCCAGCGCCTGCACGATGACCGGCGCCAGGCCTTCGGAAATCTCGTCGAGCAGCAGCAGGTTCGCGCCAGTGCGCAAGATGCGGCCCACCGCCAACATCTGCTGCTCCCCGCCCGAGAGGCGCGTGCCCTGGCTCTGGCGCCGCTCCTTGAGGTTCGGGAACATCTCGTAGATCTCGGCCTCGCTCATCCCCTTGCCCGCGTTGGCGCCCTTGAGCATCGGCGGCAGCAACAGGTTTTCCTCGCACGACAGGCTCGAGAAGATCGCCCGCTCTTCGGGGCAGTAGCCGATGCCGAAGTGCGCGATCTTGTGCGTGGGCAGGCCGATCGTCTCGTGTCCGTTGACCTTGATCGATCCCTTGCGCGCGCCGGTCAGGCCCATGATCGCGCGCATGGTCGTGGTGCGGCCGGCGCCGTTACGGCCCAGCAGCGTGACCACTTCGCCGCGGTTCACGGTCAGGTCCACGCCATGCAGGATGTGGGACTCGCCGTACCAGGCGTGCAGGTCCTTGATCTCTAGCGCGGGAGTGTTGTCGTTCGCCATGGTCCGTCTCCCTTAGTGCGCGCCTTGCAGCTCGGCGTCGGCCGTGCCCATGTACGCTTCCATCACGCGCGGGTCCTTCGACACCTCCGCGTACGGGCCTTCGGCCAGGATCGCGCCGCGCTGCAACACCGTGATCTTGTCGGCGATCGACGACACCACACTCATGTTGTGCTCGACCATCAGGATCGTGCGGCCGGCGGATACTTTCTTGATCAACTGCGTCACGCGGTCCACGTCCTCATGGCCCATGCCCTGCGTGGGCTCGTCGAGCAGCATCAGCTCCGGCTCCATCGCCAGCGTGGTGGCGATCTCCAGCGCGCGCTTGCGGCCATAGGGAAGATTGACGGTGACGGTCTCGGCGTACTCGGTCAGGCCCACCTGATCGAGCAGCTCCATCGCGCGCCCGTTGAGCACATCGAGCGAACGCTCGCTACGCCAGAACTGGAACGCCGTGCCAAGCTGGCGCTGCAGGCCGATGCGCACGTTCTCGCGTACGGTCAGGTGCGGGAACACTGCCGAAATCTGGAACGAACGGATCACGCCACGGCGTGCGATCTGCGCGGGCTTCTCGCGCGTGATGTCGATGCCGTTGAACAGGATCGTGCCGGTCGTCGGCTCCAGGAATTTCGTGAGCAGATTGAAGCAGGTGGTCTTGCCCGCGCCATTCGGTCCGATCAATGCGTGAATCGAACCGCGCCGCACCCGCAGATTGACGTCGCTTACCGCAGTGAACCCTTTGAATTCCTTCGTCAGGTTCTTCGTTTCCAGGATGGTTTCCTGAGTCATAGTCTCCTGCCCGCCCTCTTGCTGCGATGCCGGATTTTGGCCGGCAACTGACAATGGTTCGAACTCCGGCGCTGTGTCGCCATGGTTGCCGCTTTGTAGGTGTGATTCGGCGCGGCTGCCGGACTGGCGCGGTGGCGCAGCACCAAGTGGAGTCTGCGGCACCGATATGCCGGCGACTATTGTGTGCGCCTGCTGCGTCGCAAAACATCGGGGTTTGCACTAGGCGTAATACATGCACGATATGTCACCCACGCGACAGACGTGCGAGCGCGTACCGACGTCTGCGAGAGACGTCGAAGCTGCGTGACGATGATGTAATCAGCAGGTCTTCATGCGGTGCGTGTTGCACCGCATACTGACTATGCAGTGACTGCTGGTGAAGGCGCCGTGACGATGTCCGGATTACCGGCGCTTGCCTTGCGATCCGCGCGGATCATATCGCTGGCGCGCTCGGCAATCATGATCGTCGGCGAGTTCGTATTGCCGGACGTGATCAACGGCATCACCGACGCATCGACCACGCGCAGACCACTGATGCCCCGCACGCGAAGGCGGTTGTCGACGACCGCGTCGGCATCGTCCGCGCCACCCATCCGGCAAGTGCCGACGGGATGGAAGATTGTCGTGCCGATCGCGCCAGCCGCTTCCGCCAGTTCCTCGTCGGTCTGGAATGTCGCGCCGGGCAGATACTCCTGCGGCTTGTAGCGCGCCAATGCCGGCGATGACACGATGCGCCGCGTCAGGCGGATCGAATCGGCGGCGACCTTGCGGTCTTCCTCAGTGGACAGATAGTTCGGCGCGATCAATGGCGCGCGACGGAAATCGGCTTCTTCGATATGCACGCTGCCGCGCGACGTGGGCCGCAGATTGCAGGCGCTCGCCGTGAAGGCATTGAAGCTGTGCAACGGATCGCCGAACTTGTCCAGCGACAGCGGCTGCACGTGGTATTCGATATTGGCGCGAGGCTGCTCGGGATCGCTGCGCGCGAACGCGCCGAGTTGCGACGGCGCCATGCTCATCGGCCCGCTCTGGTTGAAGGCGTATTGCAGGCCGATGCCAAGCTTGCCCCACCAGTGCGCCGCCTGCGTGTTGAGCGTGCGCACGCCCTGGACCTTGACCACCGAACGCAACTGCAGGTGATCCTGCAGATTCTCGCCCACGCCGCGCAGCGCGTGGCGCACGCGGATGCCCAGCGCCTGCAGCCGGTCTGGCTGGCCGATGCCCGCGAGCTCCAGCAACTGCGGCGAGCCAATCGCGCCGGCAGCAAGTATCACCTCCTGCTTCGCGCGCGCCTCGTGTGGCTGGCCACCGCCCAGGTATTGCACGCCGGTGCAGCGCAGGCCGTCCGGGCTATCGAACGTCAACGCGCTAACCTGCGCGCCGGTGACGATGGTCAGGTTGGGCCGTTCCGCCGCACGGCGCAAGAACGCCTTCGACGTATTCCATCGAATGCCGCGACGCTGGTTGACCTCGAAATAGCCCACGCCGAAGTTGTCGCCGCGATTGAAATCGTCGGTACGGGGAATGCCAGCCTGCTCGGCGGCCTCGATGAAGCACTCGAGGATTTCCCAGCGCAGCCGCTGCGCTTCCACGCGCCATTCGCCACCGGCGCCGTGGAACTCGTTCGCGCCACGGTGATGGTCCTCGCTGCGTTTGAAGAACGGCAGCACGTTGTCCCAGCGCCAGCCGTCATCGCCAGTGATGCGTGCCCAGTCGTCGTAGTCCTCGCGCTGGCCACGCATATAGATCATGCCGTTGATCGACGACGACCCGCCCAGCACGCGGCCACGCGGATAGCCGAGTGAGCGGCCGTTCAGGCCGGCTTCGGCCACGGTGCGATAGAGCCAGTCGGTGCGCGGATTGCCGATGCAATAGAGATAGCCGACTGGAATATGAATCCAGTGATAGTCGTCCTTGCCGCCCGCTTCGAGCAGCAGCACGTTGACATCGCTGTCCTGCGTCAGCCGGTTGGCCAGCACACAACCCGCCGAACCCGCACCCACGATGATGTAGTCGAACGTCTCCATTTCCCTGCGATCCTATTCAGACACCGGCAGTTACTGCTGGAATGCCCGAAATCATCGCACGACTCGGGGTGCTTCCGCCGTCAGTGCTTTGCCGGAGTCTCCAGGCGCTGCCGCAGCCAGCCGGTCAGTGCCGCAAACACCTCGCCGCGCAACGGCTCGGCTTCGTTGAAGATCTCGTGATAGCCAGTGTCGAACCAGACCATCTCGCGCAGATCCTCTGGCGCGCTCTCGAAGAAGATGCGGCTGCCTTCCGGATCGACGATGCGGTCCGCGCCACCCACGAGCATCAGCATGGGCGCTTCCAGCCTCGACGCATCAGCCAGGGCCTGCGGCATTCCCCGGAGGAATGTCTCCAGCACGCTGGCGCTGATCGTCCCTTGCACCAGCGGATCGGTGCGATATGCGCGCCCCACTTCGACATCGTGGGACAACAGCCGGGCATCAATTGGATTCGGCACACGAATACGCGGTATCAAAGCAAGCAGCATTCGATGCATCGTAAGCATGGAATTGGACAAACGAAGCGCCAGCGCGGGCGACGACAGCACCAGCGCGCGGATCGGCCGCACGCGCGCGGTGGCAAAGCGCGCAGCAATGAGTCCGCCCATGCTGTGCCCGAGCACGATCGGCAATTCGTTCCATTGCCGCATTGCACCATCGTAGATTTCGGCCAGATCGTCGAGATAGCTGTCCGGCGTGGGCGCCACCATGCGCGGCCCGCCACTCGCGCCGTGGCGCCCTCTCTGATCCATGCACCCGGCGACACCACGCGGCCTGACCGCACTCGCTCCTTGTCGC
>NZ_ANKP01000193.1:0-6682 GCF_000319775.1 Cupriavidus sp. HMR-1 | reverse complement strand
CACCGCCGCTGCCGCCACCGGCACCGCCGGCCTGATCGTGCCGGCCACGGCACGCGCCGCGGCCGAGTATCCCGAACGTCCCATCACCTTCATCTGCCCGTGGCCCGTCGGCGGCACGGCGGACCAGTCGATGCGTGCGCTTTGCCAGGTGGCGTCCGGCATCCTCAAGCAGTCGATCGTGGTGGAAAACCGCGCCGGCGCGTCGGGCATGATTGGCACCAAGGCGCTGGCCCGTGCCACGCCCGACGGCTACACGATCGGCCAGATTCCGATCTCGGTCACGCGCTTCTCGCAACTCGGGCTTCTGCAACTCGACCCGCGCACCGAACTGACCTATCTGGCGCGGACTTCCGGCCAGACATTCGGCATCGCCGTGCCGACGAACTCGCGCTTCAAGACGCTGGCCGACGTGATTGCCGAAGCCAAGGCACGCCCGGGCCACGTCACCTACGCGCACGCCGGCATTGGTGGCGCCACGCACGTGGGCATGGAGCAATTCGCCATGGTCGCGGGCGTCAAGTTCAACGCCATCGCCTACAAGGGCGGCTCCGCAGCCCTGCAGGACGTGCTGGCCGGGCAGGTGGACCTGCTGGCCGACTCCAGCTCGTGGGCGCCGCACGTGGAAGCCGGCAAGGCACGACTGCTGGCCACCTGGGGCGAGCAGCGCACGCCGCGCTTCAAGGACACGCCCACGCTCAAGGAGCTTGGCTACAACGTCGTGGTGGAAGCGCCCAACGGCATCGGCGCGCCCAAGGGGCTGCCGCCTGCCGTGGAAATGAAGCTGCGCGAGGCCTTCCGCGCGGCCGTGGCCAGCACCGAATTCAAGTCGGTGGCCGCACGCATCGACGCGCCGGTAATGTACCTGGACGGCCCCGACTACAAGAAGTACGTAGCCACCGTCTATGACCAGGAAACCCAACTGATCCAGCGCCTGAAGCTCAAGGAAATGCTGCAACAGGGCTGATCGAAGCAAAACCATCGTGACCTCAAACCCCGTCATTCGCCTGCACGCCAACGACAACGTCCTGATCGCCCGTGGCGACCTGACGCTGGGCCAGCATCTGCCGGACCTCGACTTGCGCGTGCGCGCGCAGGTCCCCGCCGGCCACAAGATTGCCGCGCGCGCGATTGCGCGCGGCGAACAGGTACGCAAGTACGACACCGTCATCGGCGTAGCCGACCGCGATATCGGCCCGGGCGACCACGTGCATAGCCACAACCTCCGGCTGGTGGACTTCTATCGCGACCCGTCCTTCTGCAGCGACGTCCGCCCGATCGACTACGTGCCCGAAGCCGAACGCGCCACATTCATGGGCTATGCGCGTCCCGACGGGCGCGTGGGCACGCGCAACTTCATCGGCATCCTGTCATCGGTGAACTGTTCGGCCACGGTGATCAAGCACATTGCCGCGCACTTCACGCCCGAGCGTCTGGCCGCCTACCCCAATGTCGATGGCGTGGTGGCGTTCGCGCAGAGCAGCGGTTGCGGCATGTCGTCACCGAGCGAGCACTTCGATCTGCTGCGCCGCACGCTGGCCGGCTACGCGCGCCATGCGAATCTTGCCGGCGTGCTGATCGTCGGCCTGGGCTGCGAGCGCAACCAGGTGGCCTCGCTGGTGGAATCGCAAGGACTGGTCCCCGGAGAGAACCTCCATACGCTGGTCATGCAGGACACCGGCGGTACCCGGGCAACCATCGCGGCAGGCGTACACGCCGTGGAGCGGATGCTGCCCGCCGCCAACGCCTTCACGCGGCAGCGTGTCAGCGCCAGCCACCTCAAGATCGGCCTGGAATGCGGCGGCTCGGATGGCTTCTCGGGCATCACCGCGAACCCCGCGCTCGGCGCGGCGATGGACATCCTGGTGCGACACGGCGGCACGGCAATCCTGTCGGAGACGCCCGAAATCCACGGCGTGGAATACATGCTGACGCGCCGCGCGGTCACGCCCGAGGTCGGCCAGAAACTGCTGGACCGACTGGCCTGGTGGGAACGCTATACGGCCGGGCAGAACGCGCAGTTCAACGGCGTGGTGGGTCACGGCAACCAGCAGGGCGGACTGGCCAATATCTTCGAGAAATCGCTCGGCTCGGCCATGAAAGGCGGCACTACGCCGCTGCAGGCTGTCTACGAGTACGCGGAGCCGATCGACACGGCCGGCTTCGTGTTCATGGATTCACCCGGCTACGACCCCGTGGCCGCCACCGGCCAGATCGCCAGCGGCGCCAACCTGATCTGCTTCACTACGGGGCGCGGCTCGATGTTCGGGTCCAAACCCGCGCCGACGATCAAGCTGGCGTCGAACTCGCCCATGTACCGGCGGCTCGAGGAAGACATGGATATCAATTGTGGTCTGGTGCTCGACGGCGAGCTCAGCGTGGCGCAGATGGGCGAACGGATTTTCGAACACATCCTGCGTGCCGCGTCGGGCGAGCCCACCAAGAGCGAGTTGCTTGGGCTTGGTGACCATGAATTCGTGCCCTGGCATGTGGGGATCGTGAGCTAGCGCCTTTGGTGCTTCCTACGTTAGCCCTCTCCCCCCGCCGCGCCAGACATCACCCACTTCCCTATGCTGACCACCCTCGCCAACCCTGACCTCCTCCGCACCCGGAACCTGATCGCCCAGCACTGGTGCGACGCCCACGTCCGGCTACCGGTCACCGACCCCGCCACCGGTCACGTCATTGCCGAAGTGCCCGATAGCAATGCCGCCGACGCGCAGCGCGCCGCCGATGCGGCCGCAGCGGCGTTCCCGGACTGGAGCCGCCGCACCGCCCGCGAACGCGCGCAACTGATCAAGCGCTGGCACGCGCTGATCCTCGCTCACGAGCAGGACCTGGCGCGCATCATCTCCGCCGAGCAGGGCAAGCCGATGCACGAGAGCCTGGGCGAAGTCCGCTATGGCGCGTCGTACGTCGAATGGTTTGCCGAAGAAGCCACGCGCATCTGCGGCGATGTGGTGGCCGAAGCGGTGCCGGGCCGCAAGATGATCGTGCTGAAGGAACCCGTGGGCGTGGTGGCCGCCATCACGCCGTGGAACTTTCCGCTGGCGATGATCGCGCGCAAGATCGCGCCGGCGCTGGCCGCTGGCTGCACCGTGGTGGCCAAGCCGGCCGAGGACACACCACTGACCGCCCTCGCCCTCGTATGGCTCGCGCAGCAGGCAGGGCTGCCGCCGGGCGTGCTCAATATCGTCACCGCCTCCCGCGCCAACACGCCGGCCGTCGTCGATGCCTGGCTGGCCGATCCGCGCGTGCGCAAGATCACGTTCACCGGCTCCACGCCGGTCGGCAAGCATCTGGCGCGCGAATCGGCCGGCACGCTCAAGAAGCTGTCGCTCGAACTCGGCGGCAACGCGCCGTTCATCGTGTTCGACGATGCCGATCTCGACGCCGCCGTCGATGGCCTGATGGCTGCCAAGTTCCGCAACGGCGGCCAGACCTGCGTGTGCCCGAACCGCGTCTATGTCCAGGATGGCGTGCATGACGCGTTCGTCGAACGGCTGGCGGCACGCGTGGCCGCATTGCACGTGGGGCCCGCCACCGAGTCCGCCGCGCAGATCGGCCCGATGATCAACGCACGTGCCGTCGACAAGATCGACCGCCACGTGCGCGACGCCGTCGACAAGGGCGCCCGCGTGGTGACCGGCGGAGAGCGCGTGCGTACCGGCGACGGCCCGCACTACTACGCGCCCACCGTGCTGGTGGATGCCACGCCGGCCATGGCGCTGGCGCACGAGGAAACGTTCGGCCCGGTGGCGCCGGTGTTCCGCTTCCGGCACGAAGACGAGGTCGTGCGCCACGCCAACGACACCCCGTTCGGCCTGGCCGCGTACTTCTATTCGAACGACGTGCGCCGCATCTGGCGCGTGGCGCAGGCGCTGGAGACCGGCATCGTCGGCATCAATGAGGGGGCGCTGGCCTCGGAGGCCGCCCCGTTCGGCGGTGTCAAGGAATCCGGCTACGGGCGCGAGGGTTCGCGCCACGGGCTTGACGATTACATGCATACCAAGTATCTCTGCCAGGGCCAATTGCTCTGAAATCCGTCTGACAACCAAGGCCCGACAGGAGACATCATGCCCGCACACAACCCGTTCAAGGCCGCGCTGGCCGCGCGCCAGGCGCAAATCGGACTCTGGATGTCCGGCGCCGCGCCCTATTTCGCCGAAGTCACGGCCACGGCCGGCTTCGACTGGCTGCTGATCGACGGGGAGCACGCGCCCAACGACGTACGCACGATCCTGCAGACGCTGCAGGTGCTCGGCCCCTATCGCTCGCAGCCGGTGGTGCGCGCCGTCGCCGGCGAGACCGCGCTGATCAAGCAACTGCTCGATATCGGCGCGCGCACGCTGCTGGTGCCGATGGTCGACACCGCCGAGCAGGCAGCCGAACTGGTACGCGCCACGCGCTACCCGCCGTTCGGCGTGCGCGGCGTGGGCAGCGCGGTGGCCCGCGTGTCGCAATGGAGCGCGCGCACCGACTACCTTGACGTGGCCGACGACGAGGTCTGCCTGCTGGTGCAGGCCGAGACCGTGACCGCCATGCAGAACCTGGAAGCGATCTGCGCCGTCGATGGCGTCGACGGTGTGTTCATCGGCCCGGCCGATCTGGCGGCATCGATGGGCCATCGCGGCAAACCCGGCCACCCGGACGTGCAGGCCCAGATCGAGACCGCCATGCGCACCATCGTCGCCAGCGGCAAGGCCGCCGGCACGCTGACTTCAGACCCTGCCCTGGCACGCCGATATCTCGAACTCGGCTGCACGTTCGTCGCCACCGGCGTGGACGTGCTGGTGTACGCCAGCGCGGCCCGCAAGCTGGCCGCCGAATTCCTGCCCGACCGCGCCGGCCAGATCAGCGCGCCGGGCGCCGCCTACTGATTCGCACGATGACCGCCCTGCCCTCCCAAGACGTTCTGCTTCAGGCCATGCAGGCCATTGTCGGCCCGCATGGCTGCCTGACCGCCGCAGCCGATACCGAACCGTTTGTCACCGACTACCGGCGCATCTACGTCGGCAAGTCGCCCGTCGTGGTCATGCCGTCGACCACCGAACAGGTCAGCCAGGTGATGACCTGGTGCTACCAGCACGACGTGCCGGTAGTGCCGCAAGGCGGCAACACCTCGCTGATGGGTGGTGCGGTGCCCGACGACAGCGGCACGGCCGTAGTCATCAGCCTGCGCAAGATGCATCGCGTGCTGGCGATCGACACCGTCAACGATACGATGACCGTCGAAGCCGGCGTCACGCTCTCCGCCGCGCGGCAGGCCGCCGAGGACAGCAAGCGCCTGTTCCCGCTGCGCATCGGCTCCGAGGGCTCGTGCCAGATCGGCGGCAACCTGTCCACCAATGCGGGCGGCACGGCGGTGCTGCGCTACGGCAACATGCGCGATCTGGTGCTTGGCATCGAAGCGGTGCTGCCCGATGGTCGCGTGTTCTCGTCGCTGCGCGGCCTGCGCAAGGACAACACCGGCTACGACCTCAAGCACCTGTTCATCGGCGCGGAAGGCACGCTCGGCATCATCACGGGTGCGGTACTCAAGCTGATGCCGCAGCCGCGCTCGTCGGCCGTGGCATTCGTGGCCGTGCAAAGCCCCGAGGCAGCCGTGAAGCTGCTGGGCGAAGCGCGGGCGCTGTCCGGCCAGGCCGTGACGGCCTTCGAACTAATCTCGGCGCCGGCGCTGGACCTCGTGCTCGAATATCTCGGCAACGAACCGTCGCCGCTGGAAGGCCGGCATGACTGGATGGTGCTGATCGAACTGACATCGGGCGCCGACGAGGAAAGCCTGAACACGACGCTGATGGAGATCCTGGAAGCCGGCCTCGGCCAGGGATGGGTGGTGGATGCGGCCGTGGCGTCGAGCCTGACCGACGCGCAGAAATTCTGGCGCATCCGCGAGGAGATCTCCGACGCCCAGACGCGCACCGGCGGCAGCATCAAGTGCGATATCTCGGTACCGGTATCGCGTATCGCGGACTTCATCGGCAAGGCTTCCGCAGGCGTGCTGGCACTGGAGCCGGCCACGCGGATGGTGATCTACGGGCACATGGGCGATGGCAACGTGCACTTCAACCCGCTGCGGCCGAAGGATCGCCCGGCCAGGGACTTCCTGGCCCAGTGGTACAAGCCCGTATCCGATCTGGTCGATGGTCTCGCGCACGCGGAGAACGGCTCGATCTCGGCCGAGCACGGCATTGGTGTGGCCAAGCGCGACGACCTGACGCGCTACAAGTCCACGGTGGAGCTGGAGCTGATGTGGCAGGTCAAACGCGCGCTCGATCCGAAGAACCTGCTGAACCCGGGACGGGTGCTGCCACGGATCGCTGGGCCCGCTGACTGAGCCAGACCCCGCCGAGCACGAGCACCATGCCTGCGAGCTGTGCCGTGCTCAGCGTCTGACCCAGCGCGATCCAGCCGAGCACCACCGCCGTCAGCGGACTCAGGAACCCCAGCGTGGCTACGGCGCCCGGCCCCAACCGGGCAATGCCGCGGAACCACAGCACGTAGGTCAGCGCCGCCCCGATCAGGCTGAGCCATGCCATGCCAAGCACGTTCGGCAGGGTCAGCGCCGGCAGCGGCGGCTCCAGCCACCACGCGAACGGTACCAGCAGCAGGCCGCCCGCCGTCAGTTGCCAGGCCGTGAACGTCAACGCCGGCACGGGTGGCTGCCAGCGGCGCGTCAGCA
>NZ_ANKP01000192.1:0-4425 GCF_000319775.1 Cupriavidus sp. HMR-1 | reverse complement strand
GTGCCGGTGGCGGCAGCGGCGGTGGCCGCGGCGCTGCCCAGCAGCAGGCGGCGGCGCATGAGGCTGGTGGGGTTGCCTTGCGTCATGATGTCTCCGGTGTTGTTCGATGCGGCTGGTGCTCTGCCAGTCGCCATGCCGGCGATTGTGGTGGCGCGAACCATAACAATCCAATCAAATAATGGCATTGCTTCATAACCAAAAGGTTAGGTAGACTCGCCAGCATGGCCCACATCGACCGCGCGTTGCGCTCCAACATCAAACTACGCCACCTGCAGATGCTGGTGGCGCTGGACGAATTTCGCCACCTGGGCCGCACTGCCGAGTTCCTGGCAGTCAGCCAGCCGGCGGTGTCAAAGGTGCTGGTGGAAGTCGAAAAGATGATGGGTATGGCGCTGTTCACGCGCTCCACGCGCGGGACCGAGCCGACGCCGGCCGGTGAGGCGCTGGTGCGCTTTGCCCGTTCCGTGCTGGCCCAGTACGAAGTCACGCGTGACGAGATCGAGGCCGAGGCCAGCGGTGCGTCAGGCCGAGTGCGCGTGGGGTCGATGGGTGCGACGCTGCCGGTGTTGCTGGCCGGCGCGGTGGCGCGCCTCAAGCAGCAGTCGGCGCGCGCCACGGTGCTGATCGAAGAGGGCGATCTCACGCATCTGCTGCCACGATTGCGGCTGTCTGAGCTCGACGTGATCGTCGGGCGGCTGGAGCCAGCCTATGCGGCGCCGGATCTCGTGACCGAACCGCTCTATGACGAGCCGATGGTTGCCATCGTCGCCACCGACCACCCGCTGGCCCGCAAGAAGCGCCCCGGCTGGGCGGATCTGGCGCGCGGCCCGCTGGTGCTGCCGCCGCCCTGGGCTTCACTGCGGGTCAAGATCGAGCAGGCGTTCTTCCGGCATGGATTCGAACCCCCGGTGGATCGGGTGGAGTCGTCTTCGTATCTGGCGGTGACCACGTTCGTGGCGCGGCGGCAGGCGGTCGGCTTTGTCGCGCGGACCGTAGGCCGACAGCTCGAGGCCGAAGGGCGCTTCCGCGTGCTGGCGATGCCGGTGGAGGTGGATTTGCCCCCGGTCGGCCTGATCACGTTGCGGGACAGGCGACTGGCGCCGGGCGCCACGCAATTGATGGCGTGCCTGCGTGCCGAAGCCGGCGAGATCGAGCAGGCTGGCGCCGATCAGCCTTGAATCGCCGGGTTCAGGCCCATTCACGCATGCGGTACCCAGAACCCGATATGTGGCGCTGCAGCTTCGTCTTCCAGCATCGGTCCAAGCACGATGACCTGACGCTGTCCGCGCGCGAATACCTCGCGGCATGGCAATGCGAACGTTGGATTCTCCGGATGATCGCCGGTCAGGCCCAGCAGCCCATGTTCCGACAGCGCGTAGACCACGCGCCCGATGCCGGTCCAGTAGATCGCGCCCGCACACATGCAGCAGGGCTCGGCGCTGGTGTAGAGCGTGCAATCCGCGAGCTGGGCTGGCGTGAGCAGCTTTGCCGCGCGGGCAGCGGCCACCAGTTCGGCATGCTGGGTGGGGTCGCCTTCGGGCGGCATCGAGTTGTTGCCGGCCGTGACGATGACATTGCCCTGGGCATCGGCCACCAGCGCCGCGAACGGATGGCGGCCACGCTGCTTCGAATCTTCGGACAGGGCAATCGACTGGCGCAGCAGCGCGAGATCGCGTGGCGAGGGCGAGGAAGTGCTCAGGGTGGCGGTCGGGGCGGACATCGGGGTGGACATGGGGGCGAAGATCTCCGGAAGCGGTGCGTGTTGCGATGCGGCAGGCACCCGCCATCATCCGCGCAAGTGGCGGGCGTCGCAAGTCGGCGGGTGTCGCAAGTCGCGCCGGCCAGCGGCCATTGGCGCCGCCTTTCCGTTCATCCGCGAGACGTCCGATGCCTTCCGGCGGGTGCCGGTGGTAACCTCGCAGCATTCCGCGTCCCCGACCATCCGAATCGTCCATTCAACCGTGCGCCCCGCAGACCCCGAACTCTGGCGAACCGCCTCCGAGCAGCGCGCCTACAACGATGCGCGCCGTCGCGTGCGCTCGCTGCGCTTCTTCTACATGCACGCACTGGTCTACGTGACGGTCAATGCGATGCTGATCACCATCAACCTTGTGACGTCGCCACATCGGCCGTGGTCAGGCGGGCCGCTGATGGGCTGGGGGATCGCGCTGGCCATACACGGCATGATGACGTGGAGCCGCGTGGGTTTGCTCGGCCGTAGCTGGGAAGAACGAAAGATCGCCGAGTTCATGGCGCGCGAGCAGGTGCGCACGATCTCCACGGAAAAGCAGCTCGTGGAAGCGCAGATGCGCCTGCTGCAGGCCCAGATCGAGCCGCACTTCCTGTTCAATACACTGGCCAACGTGGTCAGCCTGATCGAGCCGGCGCCGCAGAAAGCCACGCTGATGCTCGAGCATTTCATTGCCTACCTGCGCGCGTCACTGGCGGCCAGCCGCGCCACCCAAGGCACGGTGGCGCAGGAGGCCAAGCTGCTGCGCGATTACCTGGCGCTGCTGAAAATCCGCATGGGCGACCGTCTGCAGTACACGATCGAGGTCGATCCCTCGCTCGACACCGCGCCGCTGGCGCCGATGCTGCTGCAGCCCGTGGTGGAGAACGCCATCAAGCATGGGCTGGAACCGAAGATCGAAGGTGGCCATCTGCGGATCACGCTGGAGTCGCGCGGGCCGCGCATGTTGGCGACGATCGAGGATGACGGCATGGGCTTTCATCCCAAGGCCGGGTCCGGCGTGGGCCTGTCGAACCTGCGTGAGCGGCTGGCGGTGCTGTATGACGGTGACGCCCACGTGCGTATCGAGGAGCGGTCACCTGGGACCGCCGTACTGATCGAGATCCCGCTGCCCCGCGCATTCCGAACCGGAGACACCGCATGATGTCCACCGCCCCCACCGCCACCACCGTCCCTACGGCGTTGATCGCAGACGACGAGGAACACCTGCGCGCCCACCTGCGCGGCAAGCTGGCCCGGCTGTGGCCGGAACTGCAAATCGTGGGAGAGGCCGCGAACGGCGTGGAGGCGGCGGCGTCGATCGCGCGTCTGGCGCCCGATGTGGCCTTTCTCGATATCAAGATGCCGGGCATGTCCGGGCTGGAGGTGGCGCAGGGTATCGAAACCGATACGCGGCTGGTGTTCGTCACCGCATACGACGAGTTCGCGCTCGATGCTTTCGATCGCGCGGCGGTCGACTATCTGGTCAAGCCGGTGACGGACGAGCGCCTGGCCCGCACCGTGGAGCGGCTGCGCAAGGCCTTCCAGGATGCAGCGCCGATGCCGGAACTGGCGCAGCTGCTGAGCCAGCTCACGCGCGGCCAGCCACGCGCCGAGGGTGGCGGCCTGCTGCGCTGGGTGCGCGCCAGCCGCGGCAACACCACGAGCCATGTGCCGATCCAGGACGTGATGTACTTCCACAGCGACGACAAGTACGTGGTGGTGCATACGCGGGACGGCGAGCACTTGATCCGCACACCGTTGGCGGAACTGGCCGAGGGCCTGGACCCCGACGTGTTCTGGCAGGTCCACCGCTCGACCATCGTCAATATGGAATGCGTCGCCGGGACGCGCCGCGACGAGAGCGGCCGGCTGTTCGTGCGGATGCGCGACAGCGATACCGAACTGCCGGTATCGCGCGCGTATGTGCACCGCTTCAGGCAGATGTAGCGTCTGCCTTGAAGCCGGGGCTCAGTGGCGATCCATGAACTCCTGGATCTTGCGCGCTTCCCAGTCGCGGCCCCAGCGCGACAGGCGCATCCACACCAGCCCGCCGTGGATCGCCAGCGCCAGCCCCCATCCGAGCGTGGTGCTCAGCGGCCAGGGCCAGCCCGTGGTCTGATAGTGCGACCACGACGGCGAGCCGAAGTAGTAGAAGCGGAACCACAGCCAGCCATTGACCAGCACATAGACCAGCAGGTGGATATACCAGCCGCGCAGCGCCCGCACCATGCGGCGGGCGCGCCAATAGGCCCAGGCGTTGTCGTCGGCGGGAGGGAAGGGCGGGCGCATGGATTCCTGACGCATGAGTGACCTCGCTATGTGGATTGTGCGGGTTGTGTTGGTGCGTCATGTATAGGCCACTGCACGTGCCAGTGCCATGGGCATGGGCCGAATCGACGGAATTTGGGGGCGAATGACAGGGAATCGGCGCGAACGGGGGGGCCTCCGTCCGGCCCGATCCTGATCCCTCCCTCTTAGCCCAGCACCGCCTTCAACCCGCTCAGCCGCTCCAGCGTTGCTTTCAGTTCCGCCGTCAACGTGGCAACCAGTTCCGCCGCAGGCATCGCCCTGGCCAGGGGCACTGCCTGGCCGGCCCACTGCGCGGCATAGTCGCTGTTGCCACTGGCCTTGGCCGCGGCGTGCAGCGCCTTGCCGGCGTCGTAGGTCATGGGGTAGCCGGCGGCTGCCGGCGC
>NZ_ANKP01000191.1:0-3269 GCF_000319775.1 Cupriavidus sp. HMR-1 | reverse complement strand
CCGCGAGTCCGCCCGCGCGGTGGCGGAGCCGGCCCAGCAGGCCGACCGTCCGATCGCCGAGCACGAAGCGAAGCTCCTGCCCCCGGGCCAGGCCAACGTGCAGGCACCGCAGCAGGAGGTCGACGGCACCGCCAAGGCTCTGGACAGCCTCATGTCGTGGACCGGAGGGGACCGCGAACCGGTCCGCGTGGTGGGTGCCCCCGCCGCGCCGACCCAGCAGGCCGAGCGCCCCATCGTCGAGCGCGAGGCCAAGCTGCTGCCGCCGTGCCAGTCGGGCATGCAAGCGCCGCAGCAGCAGGTCACCGGCACCGCGAAGACCTTGGACAGCCTCATGTCCTGGACCGGTGGCGCTGCCACGCAGGACCGGAAGGACGCGGCGCCCATCGTGGTGGATCCGAACAAGCCGCTGGCCCCGCAGGTCCACGAGCACAACGACCGTGTCCGCGAGAACAGCGACGCGGCGAAGCAGTTGTGGGAAAGCCTCGAGCTGCGCGGGCCGAAGGCCGAAGCCGCGCAGCGTGCACGCCTGGGCCTGCCGCCGGTGAACCAGGCGCAAGGCGTGAGCCAGACCCAGACGGGCCCTGCGCAGGATCTTGGCAAGCGCCGCGAGTTGAAGCTGAGCCTTGACGACGAGTACGAGCGCCGCCGCTGATCCGCAATGTCTCCTCCCGCCCTGTCCGGCATGGGCAGGACCCTGCCCCGGGTTCACCCCCGGGGCATTTTTGCGCCCGTCGTTCCCGTTTTCCCCTTCCCCTGGTGACGGGGCGGAGCCGGATCGCCCACCTTTTTCAGGTGTTTTAATCCGTGCCAGGGCACGGATTGACATACCCCCTGAAGCTGCTAGATGTGTGGGATCGGCCCCGCAAGGCCCTAACGTTCAGGAGGATGCCCCCATGTCCCATCGTTTGAAAACCGTCGCCACCCCGGTGGCCATCGCCGCGGCGCTGTCCCTCGGCACCACCGGTTGCACGACCCTCACCGGCGCTGGCCAATCCCTGGGTGACCACCTCGGCATTTCCAACCAGAGCGGTGCGGCGGCCACTGGTGGCGCGATCATCGGTTGCGCCGGTGGTGCTGCTGTCGGCGCGGCGATCGGTGCTTTCACCGGTCACCCCCTGGAAGCGGCTGCGATGGGCTGCGGCGCCGGCGGTCTCGCCCTGGGCTACATGAGCTACGCCGCCTCGGTGCAGAAGCAGCTCGACAACGCCCGTGCGGGAGCCAAGGCGATGCAGGATCAGTTGATCGCCATGAACGCGCAGCAGCAGGCGATCGTGTCGACCAAGCTGGTCCACGACCAGGACAAGGACGGGAAGCCCACCAGCAAGGAAATCCCGGCCTGGGACAAGACCATCGTGGGCCTGCCGCCCGCCGGGATGAAGTCCCACGATCCGCGCGTCGCCGCCCTGATCAGCAAGGCCGGTGAGCTGGCCAGCAAGTCCGACAAGCCGGTGACCATCGGTGTGTACGTGATGGCGCGTGACGCGAACTGGGTCCGGGGGATCCTGGACGCTGCCATCCCGAACGGCAACAAGACCGCTTCCTACATGGTGCACACCGTCACCTCGCCCGCAAAGGCCAAGCTCGAGCTGACGCCGATCCCGTCCGTCTGATCGACCGGACGTCCAGGGCGGCCTGCCGGTCGCCCTGCCCCATTCCAACATCTCTGGAGGAGACAGACGATGGACAAGAAAGCGCTGGAAACCTCGGTCAGCTACGCCTGGGACGACCTGGGTACCGCCGCGGTGCACGTGAAGTGGGCCGCACAGGGCTACGTCGAGGCCGCGCAAAAGACCCTCGATGCGTTCAACAAAGTGCAGCGCCAGCTCACCACGATCTTCATCAAGAACCTGAGCCTGGAACAGGCCGGCCAGCTCATGGCCGAACTGCGCAAGCAGCCCGCCGGGCAGATGACCGTTGCGTTCGCAGAAGACACGCAGCTTCAGGCCAAGCTCAAAAGTGCCAACGACGCCAAGACGGACTATCGGGACGCCCGCCTGGCGTGGAACAAAGCGGTCGATGCGGCTGAAGCGGCCGGGTGCGAGCCGACCGAGCGGTTCAGCCAGCCCGACGAGGTCGTGGACGCTGACCAGGCCATCGAGGCCGAAGTCCAGATCACCGAGCGGCTCAACGCCCTGCGTGACGCGATCGAAAAGGATGCCCAGCACGTCGATACGATGGTTCTGAATGCGCAGCAAAGCGCGAGCGTCGTACCCCAGGCGGTTCCGGCCGCTCAAGCTGCGCCGACCGTCGAAGCGGAGGTGGTCACGGACAGTGCGGCGGAGGATCCGCTTGCCATGCTCGACGGGATGACGGGCAACGCCGCCGCTGCTGCACCGGCCGCCCACGCCCCTGCGGCGTCGCAGGTCCAGGCACCGCAGGCCCAGCCCGCGTCCATCGTCGACGACATCGAGGAGGACGAGAGCCTGCCTCCTCCGAGCTCGAACACCGAGGCCCCGACGGCCGCGGCCGTGGTGTCGCAACGCACGTCGGATTCCGAGCCGACCGCCCCCATGAGCGACGTGGCGCGGCGCATGACCGCCGAACTGCTCGACAACTGCATTTGGGTCGCCGAAGCGATGGTGGCCATCAATGGAGCCCCGCGGATCGATCTGCCCAACCTCGTGAGCGATGTCGAAGCCGCGATGAAGGCCCTGCGCGAATCGCTCGCGAACTACACCCAGGAAATCCTGGAGCCGGACCCCGACAAGGTGCAACAGGCCGAGCAGTTGGTCCTGGATGCGTCCAACGTTGCTGCGCACGCTCAGCGTCTGATCGCGATCGGTCCGCTGATCGACAAGTCGCTCAACGAAAGCAAGGTGCTGCAGGCGGCAGCAAAGGCCTACGAGCAGGCCCAGGACACCAAGACGCGCGCCGTCGCCGGTGGGGTGTACAAGCAGGCCGTGGAGGCCTTGATGGCCACGCACGCGCAGCTCGTTGCCTCCGGCAATGCCCCGGCTGAGCTTCTCGAAAGCCTGGGTGAGCTGGTGGACCACGGCGGGGTGAATCTGGCCAAAATGGCCAACCACGCTCACGTCGCCGCCGTCTCGCCCCGGAAGGACGCCCACGACATGTCTTGGGCGAACCCGGCGGCCTCCAAGGGCCGCGAGAGCCTGGCCCGCTTCGCCAAGCCGGCCGGGATCGGTCTTGCCGCCCTGGTGGTGGTGATCGCCGGTGTGTGGATCGGGTCGAGCGGCGGCCAATCGTCGACGTCCCCGGTCGTCCCTCCGGTGGTCGCACCGGCCACCGCCCCGGCACCCGCGGCGGTTCCC
>NZ_ANKP01000190.1:0-9895 GCF_000319775.1 Cupriavidus sp. HMR-1 | reverse complement strand
TGCCGGTGGGTCTGGCGCGCGCCTTCTCCTTGCCTGACACCGGCGCAGCCAGCATGGCCTGGGCTTCGAACTGGCCGCGCGCGTCGAACGCCCCCATCCGCACCGGCTCGCCCATGCCGCCCACCACATGCTGGGCCAGCGCGTTACCGGAACTGGCTGCCACAAGCAGCCATGCCGCCGTCATCACACGAACGCCGCAATCCCTTTTCATTCGATCCTTCCGCATCCCGTATCGTCACGGTCGGCGAGCATAATGCGGGCGGGATGCTGGCGTTGTAATGAATTGTTATGCCCCCGCGCAAGGCCACCAGACGGCCCGAACCAGCCGCTTGCCGGCCCACCTGCGTACAATGCCGGGCTCAACTAGTGGGATGACGTCCGTGAAGAAAACCGACCTGGAAAAGAACAAGGGCCTGAAGATCAACAACAGCATGAAACAGTACGGCGCCAACCGGGCTGGCTCGCTGCCTAAGGGCGGCCGCCGCGCAGAGACCGGCAAGACTGGCCTGCTCGGCAAGCTGCTCGGCAAGGCCGTGCCGCCGGAGAAGGCTGGCGACTGAGCGGGATCCGCGTATCCCGGGGTATCCTTGACCCTTCACGGCACATGCAGCACTGAACTGAACGCCGGATCGAGGAGAAGCCATGGATATGCAAGGCAGGGAAACGCAGGGGATGTCCCGGGAGCGGCTGGGGCGGATCGATCGTTTCATCAATGAAGCGTATATCGCCAACGGCAAGCTACCGTGCGCGCTGACCCAGGTGTGGCGGCGTGGCGAGCTGGTGTTGAACTCGGTGCTGGGCCAGGCCGACCGCGAGCGGCAGGTGCCGCTGGCCGAGGACTCGATCTTCCGCATCTACTCGATGACCAAGCCGATCACCTCGGTGGCGATCATGATGCTGCTCGAGGAATGCAAGATCGCACTGGACGATCCGGTCAGCAAGTACATCCCCGCATGGGAAAACCTCGGCGTCTTCACCGGCGGCTTCATGGAGAGCTTCCAGACGCGCGCGCCGGCACGACCGATGCAGGTGGTCGACCTGCTGCGCCACACCTCTGGACTGACCTACGGCTTCCAGCAGAACACCAATGTCGATGCCGCCTATCGCAGGCTGAAGCTGGGCGACATCGCCACGGATGGCACGCTCGACGACATGATCGAGAAGCTGGCCACGCTGCCGCTCGAGTTCTCGCCGGGCGAGGCCTGGAACTACTCGGTATCGACCGATGTGCTGGGCTACCTGGTCGGCAAGATCAGCGGCATTCCGTTCGAGACCTTCCTGAAGGAACGCATCTTCGATCCGCTGGGCATGGTCGATACCGCGTTCCACGTACCCGAGGACAAGGTATCGCGCTTCTGCGCGTGCTACGCCATCGGCGCGCTGGGTTCGAAGGTCATTTCGCCTCGTGGGCCGATGCTCCAGGACGATCCTCTGGCCAGCACCTACCTGAAGCCGCCCAGCTTTGTCTCGGGTGGCGGTGGTCTGGTGTCGACGGCGGCGGACTACATGCGCTTCGCGCGCATGTTGCTGCAGGGTGGCGAACTCGATGGCACGCGCCTGCTAAGTCCGAAGACCCTGGCGCTGATGACCGCCAACCATCTGCCGGGCGGTGTGGATCTGCCTCGTATGTCCCGTTCGATGTTCAGCGAGGCCACCTACGAGGGCGTCGGATTCGGACTCGGCTTCGCCACGACGCTCACGCCGGCCACCACGCTGATTCCCGGCAGCGCCGGAGACTTCTTCTGGGGCGGCGCGGCCAGCACGTTCTTCTGGGTCGATCCTGAGGAAGACCTGATCGGCCTCTTCCTGACCCAGCTCCTGCCGTCGTCGGCCTATCCCGTGCGCCGCCAGCTGCGCACGATGGTCTACAGCGCGATCACGGAGCCGGGCGCCGGTGCGCGCTGAACGTCACACGCATCGGACGGTACTACAATGCACGCATCAGAGACCGAGTCGGGATACCGTTGATGAAGACAGCAACTTCCCTCGTTGCGATCGTGCTGGTCGCCTTCAGCACGCTGGCCAACGCCAGCGTGGCCGAAGGCGCCCGTGAGTTCAAGGCCGACGTCAAGGCGGCAGGCAAGAAGACCGGACACGCGGTGCACGAGACCGCGATTGCGATTGGCGACGGCGCCAAGGCTGCCGGTCATGCCGTCGCCGATGCCAGCAAGCGTGGCTATCACTCGACGAAGAAGTTCGTGACGGGGCACGAGTAAGGGGCACGAGTAAAGTCGCCCCCGACGTCCAGCAGGCAACGTGGCCGCGTGCGGGTCCCCCCGCACGCGGCCACGTTCACGTCATGACTGCCGTTTTTCCAGCACTTCGCGAATCACCTGCTCGAAGGCTTCCGGCGGTTGCCCGCCCGTGAGGAGGTAGCGGTTGTCGAAAATGACCGATGGCACCGAGTTGATGCCCATCGACTGGAACTGCGCCACTTCAGCGCGCACTTCATCGGCATAGGCATCGCTTTCCAGAATGCGGCGCGCCTCCGCGCCATCGAGACCCGCCGATTGCGCGGCCTCCACGATCACGTCGTGATTGCTCGGGTCCTTGCCCGCGCCGTGATACGCCTTCAGCAAGGCCAGCTTGAGCGGCAGCTTCTTGCCCTGCGTGCCGGCCCACTGCAACACGCGATGCGCGTCGAACGTGTTGTAGATATGCGTCCGGGGGCCAAACTCGAATCCCACCGCCTCGCCGCGCTCGCGGATCTGTACCTGGCGTTCGGCAAGCTGCTCGGCGGTGCTGCCGTATTTCGTGCTGACGTAGTCGAGGATGGTGCGGCCTTCCGGCGGCATGTCCGGATTCAGTTCGAAGGGATGCACGACGATCTCGGCTTCCACTTCGTCCCCGAGACGCTCCAGCGCCTGCTTGAGCGACGTCAGGCCAATGGCGCACCATGGGCATGCGATATCGGAAACAAAATCGATCCTGAGTGCTTGAGTCATGACTTTTCCTGATCTGCGGAATATGGGAACCGCGACAGGTTAGCGTGAATCGCCGGGCCGTGCTTGGCGATGCGTGCCACGCCCTATACTGGACATGACATCGACCAACCGCGCCGGTGTCCCGTCAACGACCACGCCTGCAGGAGGAGCCGAACTCGCGGATGCTGCGCAGCCGGCCTCCGCACTGGGAGCCCCCCGAGGTTCCCGTCCCGACGAACCATTCGCGCCAGGAGGCAACGATGGGACGCAAATTCATCGATTGCCGCGACTATCCCAGCCAGATGCATTGCACGGTGGCACTCAGTGCTGATACCGAAGAGGAACTGCTGGAAGCCGCGGTCCAGCACGCTGTGCAGGTGCACGAGCATCAGGACACGCCAGAGTTGCGCAGTCAGCTCAAGGCGTGCTTCAAGGACGGCTCGCCGCCGAGTTGAAGCCTGGATAAAAAAGGGGCGCGGCGGCACAACGCCCATTGTGCCGCCACGCCTTCCCCAAACCGGATCGGTTCGATTCGCTCAGCCCTTCGGGCTGGCCTGCAGCGGCATCGACTGCATCGGCATCATGTTCAGATTGGCGTTGTGCATGACCCACAGCGAGCCAGACACCACGATGGCGATCAGGAACACCGTGCAGGCGAAGATCGCCGTGTTGCCACGCTGCCCCTTGCGCGGGCCCAGATGCAGGAAGAAGACCAGTTGCACCAGCAACTGCGCGATGCAGAGCAGGACGATGACCGCGAGCCCGTAGCCCGGCGGCAGTACCCCACTCATCACGGCACCGAAGGACACCAGGGTCAGCACCACCGACAGCCCGTAGCCGATCAGATGGCTGCGAATGCTGCCGTGCGACGATTCGTGAGCGGTAACGCTGGTGGGCTTCACAGGAAGGTCCTCAGGTAGACGATGGAGAAAACGCAGATCCACACGAGATCCAGGAAGTGCCAGAACAGGCTCAGGCAGGCCAGGCGTCGACGCACGATGCCGTCGAGGCCGAACACCTGGATCTGGTGCACCATCACGATGATCCAGAGCAGCCCGGCCGTGACGTGCAGGCCGTGCGTGCCCACCAGCATGAAGAACGCCGACAGATAGGCGCTGCGGCCCGGGCCCGCCCCTTCGTGAATCAGTTCCATGAACTCGAAGATCTCCATGCCGACAAACGCCGCGCCGAGCGCGAACGTCAGCACCATCCAGCGGATGACCTGGTTCGGATTGGCCTTGCCGTCCTGCAGCTTGATCATCGCCACGCCGAAGGTCAGGCTGCTGGTCAGCAGCAGCATCGTTTCGCCGAGCACGAAGCGCAGGTCGAACAGTTCGCGCCCGCCCGGGCCGCCTGCGGTGTTGTTGACCAGCACGCCGAACGTCGCGAACAGCACCGCGAAGATCAGGCAGTCACTCATCAGATAGAGCCAGAAGCCCAGCGTGGTGCGCGACTGCACCACGTGGTCGTCGTGACCGTCGTGACCGTGGGCGGCGTCATGGCCGTGGGCGTCGGACGCATGGCCCGGCGCATGGATGCCGGGCGCTGCGTCGGCCCGGAGTTTCAGGGATGTCGTCATGATCAGTTGGCGCCTTGCAGTTGCTGGAAGCGCGCGCGTTCGATGCGTTCCACTTCGGCGGCGGGGACGTAGTAGTCCACGTCGCGGTCATACGCGCGAGCGATGAAGGTGAAGATCATCGCGGCCAGGCCGAAGCCGACCATCCACCAGATGTGCCAGACAAAGCCGAAGCAGAACACAAGGCCGAACACGGAGACGAGGAAGCCGGCCGATGTATTGCGCGGCATATGGATGTCCTCGTACCTGGCGGGCTGCGCGTAGGCGCGGCCGGTATCCTTGTCTTCCCAGTGCTGCTCCAGCGACGTGATGTTCGGCACGTGCGCGAAGTTGTAGAACGGCGCGGGCGAGGCGGTGGCCCACTCCAGGCTGCGGCCATCCCACGGATCGCCGGTCAGGTCACGGTTCTGGTTGCGGTCACGCACGCTGACGTAGAGCTGCCACAGGATCGCCAGGATGCCGGCGCCGATGATGCACGCGCCAACCAGCGCGACGATCAGGTACGGCTGCCACTCGGGGTTGGTGTAGTGGTTCATGCGGCGGGTCATACCCATCAGGCCCAGCGCGTACAGCGGCATGAAGGCCAGGTAGAAGCCGATCAGCCAGCACCAGAACGCGACCTTGCCCCAAAACTCGTTGAGCGTGAAGCCGAACACCTTCGGGAACCAGAACGACATGGCCGCCAGACAGCCGAAGACCACGCCACCGATGATCACGTTGTGGAAGTGGGCGATCAGGAACAGGCTGTTATGCAGCACGAAGTCCGCGCCCGGCACGGCCAGCAGCACGCCGGTCATGCCGCCCACCGCGAACGTCACCATGAAGCCGATGGTCCACAGCGTCGACGAATGGAAGCGGATGCGGCCGCGATACATCGTGAACAGCCAGTTGAACAGCTTCACGCCGGTCGGGATTGAGATGATCGACGTCATGATGCCGAAGAACGCGTTGACGCTGGCGCCCGAGCCCATCGTGAAGAAGTGATGCAGCCAGACGAAGAACGACAGCACACCAATCGACGACGTCGCGTAGACCATCGACTTGTAGCCGAACAGCGGCTTGCGCGAGAACGTGGCAATGATTTCCGAGAACGCGCCGAAGCACGGCAGGATCAGCACGTAGACCTCGGGGTGGCCCCAGATCCAGATCAGGTTCACGTACATCATCGCGTTACCGCCAAGCTCGCTGGTGAAGAAATGCATGTCCAGGTAGCGGTCGGCGGTAAGCAGCGCCAGCGTGGCGGTGAGCACCGGGAAGATGGCGACGATCAGGATGTTCGTGATCAGCGCGGTCCACGTGAACACCGGCATCTTCATCAGCGTCAGGCCCGGCGCGCGCATCCGCAGAATCGTGACGATGAAGTTGATGCCCGTCAGCGTGGTGCCAAGCCCTGATATCTGTAGCGCCCAGATGTAGTAATCCACCCCAACGGTCGGACTGTACTCAAGACCGCTGAGCGGTGGGTAGGCCACCCATCCGGTGGCGGCGAAATCGCCAACGAACATCGAGATCATCACCAGCACCGCGCCAATGGCCGAGAGCCAGAAGCTCAGCGAGTTGACGAACGGATAGGCCACGTCGCGCGCGCCGATCTGCAGCGGCACGATCACGTTCATCAAGCCCAGGATGAACGGCGTGGCCACGAAGAAGATCATGATCACGCCGTGCGCCGTGAAGATCTGATCGTAGTGGTGCGGTGGCAGGTAACCGGCGGTCTCGCCGACGGCAATGGCCTGCTGCGTGCGCATCATGATGGCGTCGGCAAAGCCGCGCAGCAGCATGACCAGCGCCATGATGATGTACATCACGCCAACGCGCTTGTGGTCCACCGAGCAGATCCACTCGCGCCAGAGGTAGGTCCACTTGCGGTGATACGTGATCGCGCCGAACAGCGCGGCGCCGCCCAGCAGTACCACCACCAGCGTGCCCATGATGATGGGCTCGTGCATGGGGATGGCATCGAGAGTGAGTTTTCCGAACATGGGTTATTGCTCCACGGTGTCGGGCAGCGGCGGCAGTGCGGCGCGCAGCGTCTCGGGGCTGTCCGCGCGGCAGATGTCGCCATAGCTGGCCATGTATTGATCGACGACACCCTGGAAGAGGCGTGGCGAAACGTTTGCGTAGATGGTGACCGGGTCCTTGCTGCTGGGCTGCTTCAGCGCGCGGTAGGTCTGTTCGTCGAGCGCGTTGCCGGACGCGCGGGCGCGGGCGATCCAGGCATCGAAATCCTCGCGCGAGGTGGCAACCGTCCGGAAATGCATGTCGGAGAAGCCGGCGCCGCTGTAGGCAGCGGAGCGGCCGTCGAACACGCCGGTTTCATCGGCGATCAGATGCAGCTTGGTTTGCATCCCGCTCATCGCATAGACCATGCTGCCGAGCTTCGGGATGAACAGCGCATTCATCGTCGATTCGGCCGTGATGCGGAAGTTGATGGGCGTGCCGACCGGCACGGGTAGCTCGTTCAGCGATGCCACGCCGTACTGCGGATAGATGAACAGCCATTTCCAGTCGAGCGCGACAACGTCCACCTCTATCGGCGCGACCTTCGATTCGAGCGGCCGGAACGGGTCGAGCTTGTGTGTGGTGTCCCAGATGATGATGCCGAGCAGCGCCACGATCACGCACGGGATACCCCAGACGACGACCTCGATCTTGGTCGAATGCGACCAGCGCGGCGCGTACTCGGCCTTGGTGTTGGTCTCGCGATACCGCCACGCGAACACCAGCGTCAGGATGATGACCGGGATGACTACCAGCAGCATCAGCGCGGTGGACAGCACGATCAGGTTGCGCGTTTGCACACCTACGGCGCCGCTCGGGGAGAGCAGATCGTAGGAACAACCGCTGAGGATCAGGGGAGCCGCGACGCAGAGCCACGCGCGGACTTTGGGGGGGATGGGTACTCGCCGGCGGACATGCTCCGGGGCGGCAACTCGCTCACGCATTTCAGACACCTATTGATGGGGGCACAGGCGTATTCCGGGTATTTGTATGGATTGGCCTGAGGTGCGCGGGATGCTAAGGTAAGACAACATCCATACAAGACGGATTTTTCAGTGCGTACAAAGACTTCCGCATCGACAGGCAAGCCCGCCTGGATCGGCGAGTTCAGCCCGACCGGCGGGCCGCGCTATCTGCAGATCGCGGGATTCCTCGAACACGCGATGGCAGACGGGCGGCTCTCTCCCGGGGACCGGCTGGCGCCTCAGCGAGAACTGGCGGCAATGCTTGGCGTGGACCTGACCACGGTGACGCGGGCGTTGGCCGAGGCTCGGCGCCGTGGGCTAGTCGAACCACGCGGCTCGCTCGGCACCTTCGTCGCGGCGCCGGTCTTTGAACTGGCCCAGACTGTGGACCTGAGCATGAACGTGCCGCCACCACCGGAAGGCATCGACTTCGACGACATGCTCCGGCGCGGGTTGGCGCAGGTGACGCTGCACGCGGACGCCAGCCTGTTGATGACCTACCAGTTGGGCGGCGGCACGCAGCCGGATCGCGAAGCCGGTGCGCGGTGGCTTGGGCCGATGCTCGGCACGGTAGCGTCCTCACGCGTGATCGCCAGCCCCGGTGCCCAATCGGCGTTGTCGGCAGTGATCCTCTGCCTCAGCGACCCGGGGTCAGTTATCGCAGCGGAGCCGCTGATCTATCCGGGGCTGCGCGCGGCGGCGGCGCAAACGGGGCGGCGCGTGGTGACGGTGGCGACAGATAGCGACGGAATGCGTCCCGATGCGCTCGAAGCCGCTTGCCGTGCGCACGCGATTCGGCTCATCTATCTGAACCCGACGTTGCAGAATCCCACCACGCACACGATGCCCGAGCACCGTCGGCGTGACATCGCACGGGTGGCCACCCAGTGCGGCGCGCGGATCATCGAGGACGACCCGTACTGGCTGCTCACGCCCGACGCACCGCCCCCGGTGGCCGCACTCGCGCCGGCGCAGACGATTCATATCGCGACCCTGTCGAAATGCCTGAGCCCCGGATTGCGCACCGCATACGTGGTGGCGCCCGATGCCGACACGCAGGAGGCGATCCTGGCCGCGCTACGCGCGATCACCCTCATGGCGTCGCCGATCGCCACCGCGCTCGCCACGCAGTGGATTCGCGATGGGTCCGCGGAGGCATTGCTGAACGGCATTCGCAGTGAAGCGGCGGCACGGCAGCAGATCGCGCAGCAATGGCTGATCGGTGCCGACCAGTCGCCGCAATCTGGCATCCATGTGTGGCACCCGTTGCCAAGCTACTGGACGTCGAGTGGATTCAGCCGCGCGGCCAGCGACGAGCACCTGCGGGTGACCGCATCGGATGCGTTTTCCGATGGGGCCGATGCGCCCAACGCCATCCGTATATCGCTTGGCGGCGTGGCGGAGCGCGCGCAGCTTTCGATGGCGCTAAAGAAACTATCGGGGTTGCTCGCGCGCAAGCCGCCACACGCAATGCTGCAGGTGATCTAGTCCGCTGTATCAGTGCACGACTGCCAGCAAGCCGGCGATGCCGAACCCCAGCGCGGCCAGCGCATCGCCGGCGATCAGTCCGCCACCGACCAGCGACGTCGTGCTCATGTCATCGGGCAGCGCCGCATCCTTCGATGACGATTGCGCGCGACTGTCGACCAGGCTGGCGACCACGCCACCGGCCGCCATCCACGCGGCGGCGGGCAAGTTGACGAAGCCGCCGAAGGACGATGCATACGGCGACGGCAGCAACACGGCATCCAGAAGGAAATCGCAACCCTTGCCGACACGGCTCTGCTCCGCGAACCGGCGATAACGCGCCGACGCCCTTATCAGCTTGCGCAGGACTTCGGTGACGAGCCCGATACCCAGGCCGATCCATACCGCCAGCCGCAGATACGGCTTGTCTTCGGTCATGCTGCGCAGCGCACCGACGATCTTGTAGGTCATGGCCGATGTCCAGCGCGCGGGCTGCGCATCGGCGGGCAGCGTGGTTTGATCCAGTCGCAGAACCGGATAGGCATCCATGAACAGACGCGCGAGCAGCACCGCCAGGATCGCGCCCACGACGATGCCGGCGACCTGATAGCCGAACTGGATCATGCGATTGGTGCCGAGGCGCCAGCCGGTGGAACGGTCCTGCTGCATGTCACACGCCTCCGCGGTGGAGACCAGCAGCACGGTTGCGGCAATCAAACCGACATGCGGCTGACGCAAACCCACCGCCGCCATCAGGATCACCGTCAGCACGAACGCGGACGAAATCGGATTCTGGTCGACCATGCCGACCGAGATGCCGTTGACAAGCGCGAATATCAGCACCAGCGCCACGGCCATCAGTTGATAGCCGACTGGTTGGCCGAACCAGGCCACGCCGGCGGCCACGACGGCCGCGCCCCAGACCGCGACCCATGCGACGATCCAGCGCTGCGGCGCCCTGC
>NZ_ANKP01000189.1:0-5595 GCF_000319775.1 Cupriavidus sp. HMR-1 | reverse complement strand
GCTGCCCTTGCCCGCGCTTGCCTTGCGCGCCACGCGCGTCGGCAGCGGCTGGGGCGCCCTCCTGCTCGGCATGGCGTTCGCGATCGCGGTTTGCCCGTTCTGCACGCCCGCGCTGGTGGTACTGCTGGGCATCGCGGCAGCGGTCGGATCGCCGCTATTCGGTGGCACGCTGCTGCTGGCCTTTGCGCTGGGGCGCGCCGTGCCCGTGATCCTCGGTGCCGTGGCGATGGGCTGGCTCAAGAGCTTGTCCGCCCTGCAGCGTTACCAGAAGGCGTTCGAGGTGGCCGGCGCTGTGGTGCTGGTGCTGTCCGGCCTGTACATGCTCAACGCATACTTTTTCGTGATCCCTGCGCTGGCGGCCTGAGGTCGTGCTCCGAACTTTTACCGATCGGTCTGCCCCCGGCGCTTGACCTTCCCATCGGGGGAAGGTCCATGCTCGATCGCCATCACGGTGCGCCGTAGTGCTGCCTGGACTGACGGTCGTGTAGCCCCCGTATTCCATTGTTTCACCTCAACGGAGAACTGAATTGGTCCCCGATGTAGCCCACCCTGTGTCTGCTGACGAGCGCGAGCGTCTGCTTCGCATGCTTGCCGGTACCACGTTTATCATCTTCTTTCAGGCCTACATGGTCGCACCGATCATACCGGCGCTGGCGCGTGTTTTCGGCGTGGCGGAGCAGACCGCGGGCCTGATTGTGCCGGCCTATCTGATTCCGTACGGCATCGCGACGCTAGTCTACGGGCTGCTCGCCGATCGGCTCGGCATTCATCGGGTCATGTTCGTGTCGCTGGCCGCGTTTGCCATACTGACCGCGCTGACGGCGAGTGCGACGTCGATCGAGCAGATCGCATTGTGGCGGATCGCGACAGGGCTTGGCGCCAGTGGCGTCGTACCGCTTGGCCTGGCGCTGGTCGGTCGCCTGTTTCCCTACGAACAACGTGGACGTCCGCTTGGCTGGCTGTTTGGCGCGATGGCCGGCGGCATGGCCTTCGGCTCGCCATTGGGCGCGCTGCTGGTTCCGATGATCGGCTGGCGAGGATTGTTCCTGGTCGTCGCGGCGGCCGGCGCCGGCATCTTGCTGCTCCTGCTGTCCTATCGCCGCGTCATTGCTGCGGCGACCCAACCAGTGACCGGGACTCTGGGCGATTTGTTTCGCGGCTACAAGGCTCTGCTCGGCACGCCGCGCGGGCAGCGCACCTATGGCTACGTTCTGGTCAATTCGATGTTCCACTCGGGTGTCTTCACCTGGCTAGGGGTGTATTTCGAGCGTCGCTACGGCATGGACGCCGCAGGAGTTGGTCTGGCCTTGCTCGGCTATGGAGTGCCCGGTTTTCTGTTGGGACCGTACATCGGTCGTCTGGCAGACCGATGGGGCCGTGCTCGACTGCTTCCGGTCGGGCTCGCCGTCAGTGCCGCGGCAAGCGCAGTCCTGCTCACCGGATTCCCGGTGAAGTTCGCACCTGTTGTTGCCATGATGTTATCGCTGGGCTATGACATGACCCAGCCGCTATTCGGTGGCATCGTCACATCGTTCGGTGGGAAGCGGCCGGGGCAAGCAATGGGGCTGAACGTATTCACGCTGTTCGTTGGTTTTGGACTGGGGAGCCTGCTTTTCGGGGCGGTGCTTCGCTACGGCTTTGGTCCAGCATTGGGCACGTTTGCATTGGTTGAGTTGATGGCTGCCGTATGCGCTCTGCGATTGTTTCGCTCTGAAATGCCAGCCGCGTCGGCAGGCCTGTCGTCTGGGAACCGGTAACGCTGCTGGTCTGGGGACATAGCGACTACTTGACGGATCAGTACAGCGAGCGCAAGGAAGCCTCCGAGGCAAACGCCCCCACACTCGCCACGGCGGCCGTGAGTAACGAACACGATTCCCAAGTCGGCGACACCGACAGTGCTGAAGTCGAATAACAAACAACGAAAATGGTCACGGGACCAAGCAGTGGCGTTGCCAGGCTGAGAAATGCCCAGGCACTGGCCCAGACTTGATCGCTCTGCGAGCAGCGAGCCAGTGACCGCAGTTGCACCCAACTTCGGTCGTCTGCGAAAGTGAGCCGATGGCAGTGATGGGTCGAGGCTGTGTGAAAACGTCTCGATCACCTAGACTGGATCAACGCATTCAGATTGGGGGACCGGATGAAGCGATTCATAGAGGGAGAAGACCGCAAGCAGACTACGCTGCTTCCAGAATGCCTCGATGACTTCATCGCCGAGGACAACCCGACCAGGATCATCGACGCGTTTGTTGAAGAACTGGATCTCAAGTCGCTCGGATTCGAAGGTGCAAATCCTTCCACTACAGGCCGCCCCTCATATCATCCCGCCGTCCTGTTGAAGATATACATCTATGGCTACCTCAACCGGGTCCAGTCCAGCCGCCGGCTGGAGCGCGAATGCCAACGCAACATAGAGCTGATGTGGCTGACCGGCCGACTGGCGCCGGACTTCAAGACGATTGCAGACTTCCGCAGGGATAACAGCACGGGCATTCGCAATGTCTGCCGTCGCTTCGTGGTTCTGTGCCGCGATTTAAAATTGTTCTCGCAGGTCATGGTGGCCATCGACGGCAGCAAGTTCAAGGCAGTCAATACTCGGGACCGCAATTTCACGGCTGGCAAGGTCGACAAACGCCAGCAGCAAATCGAGGAAAGCATCCAGCGGTATCTGAGTGCGCTGGAGACTGCGGATCGCACACAGCCGGCGGAGATAGAACTCAAAACATCTCGACTGCGCGAGAAGATTGCGCAACTACGTCAGCAGATGCATCGCCTTGACCAGATAAAGGAAGAGCTCAAGACTCTGCCAGATGGTCAGATCTCGATGACTGATCCTGATGCGCGTTCGATGGCAACAATTGGAAAGGGCTCTGGAATAGTCGGCTACAACGTACAGATGGCCGTTGATGCCAAGCACCATCTGATCGTCGCTTACGAGGTCACAAATGCCGGCAGCGACCGGGCGCAGCTTAGCTCCATGGCTCAAGCAGCTCGCGATGCGATGGGTAAGACCAAGCTTAAAGCCATAGCTGATCGTGGCTACTTCAGTGGGCTGGAGATCAAGGAATGCGAGGATACGGGCATTGCTGCCATCTTGCCCAAGCCAGCAAGGTCCAGCGCGAAGGTGGGCGGTCGATTCGTTCGGGCGGACTTCATCTACATTGCCAGGGACGATGAATATCAATGTCCCGCCGGTGAACGTGCGATATACCGCTTCACCAGAGAAGAACATGGACTGCAGCTACGCCGCTACTGGAGTAGTGCCTGTCCTCAATGCACAATGCGATCTCAATGCACGCCGAGTCCGTACCGGCGCATCTCGAGATGGGAGCATGAGGAAGTGCTGGAGGCCGTCCAGCGCCGCCTCGACAAGACTCCTGATGCCATGACGGTTCGCAGGCGAACTGTCGAGCATGTCTTCGGTACCTTCAAACATTGGATGGGCTACACGCACTTCCTGACGCGTACGCTACCTAATGTAGGTACTGAAATGAGCCTGCATGTTCTGGCATACAACCTGAAGCGCGTCCTTCGAATTCTTGGGTTCTCGAAAACAATGAAGGCCATGCGCCTGGTGGGTGCGTAAGCACCCATTTGTGCCCAAAAATGGGCTGAATATCGCCCTTGGGAGCCCACTAGCGAAGTTCCCCCGCGTTTGGACGTCGTCCCACGACCGGATAGGCCGAAAATTCGATAAGGCTGGCTACGCCCCGGAGCGGGCGCGCATTGGTGCGATTCGGGAGACGTTTCCACACGGCCTTATATGGACACCGCCCGGTTTGCCAAGTCGATCTTGTTGTGATGCCTCAACGAGGTATCGGCTGCAGTCTTATATCCGGCCTGTGATGCAAGCCGAAGCCTGCGGGCCCTGATGGAATTCGCCAGGAACGTCCTCATCTCGGCCACGCACTTTTAAGCGCAAGGCCGTGTTCAGGTTTGCGTTCCTGCGGTCCGACCTGTTTTGCCATCACATGGAAATCAACCTCAGCAACCTATCGGTACTCCAACGTCTACTGCTGATCTGCTACGCGGGCCTCACGCTGATGTAATGCTTATCGTATGTGCTGCCGTGCGCCAGAATGGCCCATGCCGTGCGCGCCATCTTGTTGGCCAGGGCGACCGCCGCTACATTCACTGGTCGTCGCGCCTGGATTGCTTTCTGCCAGGCCGTCGGGACTTTCGCGCGACACATTACGGAGCGCGCGCCATGGATCAGGAGCGTGCGCAGGTACGGATCACCTCGCCTGGAGATGGATCCCAAGCGGATCTTGCCGCCGGTGCCAGTTTGTCGGGGTACCAGCCCGAGGAAGGAGGCAAACTCACGGCCAGACCTGAACGTCTTTACATCACCAATCGTAGCGACCAAGGCAGTTGCAGTGAGCTTGCCGATGCCAGGTACTTCAGCGATGGCGCGGCACGCCGCCTCCTGTTTGTGCCAGGCGCATATTTTCTTCTCAAGCTGGTCGATATCCTGCTCAATTGCGTCGATACGTTTCAACTGATCCAGCAGACTGCTGATCATAGATGGCGGCAGGGCGTCCTCGAGTTCCACCATGCGTGCCCGGATCTCAGTAAGTCCGGCCACGCGTCCGGCGCGGAATGACATACCGAACTCGTAGAGGAGGCCTCGTATCTGGTTCACCTGCATGGTGCGGAACTTGATCAGCAGCGAGCGCATGCGGTGAAGAGCGAGTATTGCCTGCTGGTCTTCTGTTTTGGCCGCTACGGACCGCATCCCCGGCTGGTGCACTGCCGTCCAGATTGCCCGCGCGTCCGCTGCATCGGTTTTGTTCGTCTGGACAAATGGACGAATAAACTTGGGATGCAACAGCACCACCTCGTGCCCGAGCGCCTTGATCTTGCGCGCCCACCAATGCGCACTGCCGCAAGCCTCAAGCGCCACACGCCCCTCAGGGCGCAGCGCTAGAAACGAAATCAGCTCGTCGCGTCGAAATCGCCGATTCGCTATCTCTCCCGTTTGCGCGTCGACCCAGTACATCTGAAAGACGTGCTTTGCAACATCCAGTCCGTATGTCGTAGCATTCATTTGGGCCCTCCGTTCCTCGAGTGGAAGTGTCGAATCTCCACTCTGGCACATTGATGCCGTTCGGTTCAGGAGGGCCTCTGCGTTCCTGTCGCGCCCTGCGTCCCCGAAGGGAGGGCGGTGTCCATTCCATCTCGGTCGATTAGCGACGATCAGCCAAGCAGTGCCCGTGGCGCTTGACGATGAGCGGACACAGACACGAAATTCCTCTTATAGATCAGTGCGTTAGGCCATATTTGGCGAAAATTTCACGAATTCCGGCCGACCCTCTTGATGGTTCCGCCGGGGCGTTCCGCGCGCCCGCTTCCAGTTGCATCCTGGGCGCGGACAACGACTACGATGCCATCCAGGCCTGGCTCGCCCTGCACGAAACCCCGGCGACACAGCGCGCCTACCGCAAGGAGGCGGAACGGCTGATCCTGTGGGCCATTGTCGCGCGAGGCAAGGCACTGTCCTCGCTGACCACCAAGGATGCGACGGACTACCGCGCCTTCCTGCGCAAGCCGTCGCCGCGTGAGCGCTGGGTCGGGCCGCCGCGGCCGCGCACGGCGCCG
>NZ_ANKP01000188.1:0-5666 GCF_000319775.1 Cupriavidus sp. HMR-1 | reverse complement strand
CTGGTCTCCAGCTTTTCTTGGCGGACATGGGTGTGAGCGGTGCCGCCCACATCCAGGACGAACTGCTGTACGGCCTGCCCGACACCACCCCCGTGGCCATCGTGCACAACGCCAGCCTGCCCACGCAGCGCCATGCAGTCTGCACACTGGGCGAGCTGCAGACCACCATCGCCCGGGAAGGCCTGGCCAGCCCCAGCGTCATCGTGGTCGGTGATGTGATGCAGGGCCTGCTGGCCGCAGCCCAGGTCCCCGAACGGGAACCCCTGGGCCAGACGCGCACCGCCTGAGCGTTCAGGCAGCCGCGAGCTGCTGGTTTTGTGGTGTGCGCGTGGCCCCCACCGCCAGCAGCGCCAAGGCCAGCGCCAGGGTGTAGTGCATCAACTGCACGTTGTTAAAGAGTCCCAGGTAGTTGCTGTCGGCCTTGCCAGTAGCCGCCACCACAAAGCTGCCCAACAACGCCAGCGTGCCCGCCAAGCCCCAGGTATTGCGCTGCTGCACCGCCGTCCAGGCAATCACCAGCGCACACACGCCCGGCACCACCTGCGACCAGAGCGCCAGACCGGCCAGCGTCAGCACGATGCCGACGCCCCCCACGACCAGCACAAAACGCCCGACCGCCGCGCCACGTGTGGCCAGCGGCGCATCCGGCCAGCGCAGGCCTGATGCAAGCAACGGAAACGCAGCACAGGCGGCCAGCAGGCTGGTGAAACGGTGCGGCCCCAGCATCTCGGCCCAGCCCGAATAGCGCAGCACACCCAGGCAGGCCGCCAAACCGATCAGGCCGGCAGCCACTGCCACAGCAGGCCGCTGGCGCAGGTGAAACCACAGGATGGCAGCACACACCAGCAGCAGCACCAGATCCGACAAGGCGTCCGGGTTCATGCTGCCACTCCCACCGCGTTGGCAGGGGCAACGGCTTGGCGATTCAGCCAGACCACACTGCCCACACACAACACCAGCAATGCACCCTTGAGCGGCAGCGGCGCCTCAAAGCCAAACCACTGCGGCACGGCGGCGAACGACACACCCAGCGCCAGCAGACGCACCTGCTCCAGCCACTTGCCCCAGACAAAACGCTCAAGCAGCGCCCCCAGCGCCACCGCCGTGACCAGAATGCCCAGCGCGTACACCGCGGCCGTGCCTCTGTCCAGACCCTTGGCCACACCGATGAAATGCGAAACAAAAGGCACCAGCACCGCGTACTGCAGCGCCACGTACCAACGCAGCGGCGCGGGGGTTTGCACATCAAAGCGGGTAAAGGTGCGGGGTTCGAAATGTTCGATGGGTTCGTCGGTCCAGCCGCCCGGTGGCGCCACCCAGACACCCAGCTTGGCGCGCCAGCCTTTTGCCGCACGGGACATCTGCCACAGGTCGGCGTAGTAGTGCAGGTTGCCCTTGATCGGGCTGAAGCTGTGCAGCGGCTTGCGGATGCCGTAGCAAATTTTCTCGTCATCGCGTTCGTCGGCAAAGGTGCCGAACAGACGGTCCCACAGGACCAGGATACCGCCGTAGTTCTTGTCGATGCAGTAGTCGTTCTGGCCGTGGTGCACGCGGTGGTTGCTGGGCGTGACCAGAATGCGGTCCAGCACGCCCATGCGGCCTATCAGTTCGGTATGCACCCAGTACTGGTACAGCAGGTCGATCAGGCCCACGATCACCAGCATCTGCCATGGGATACCGAGCACCGCCAGGGGCAGGTAGAACACCCAGCCGAATAACGCACCGGTAGAGGTCTGCCGCAGTGCGGTAGACAGGTTGTAGTACTCCGAGGAGTGGTGCACCACATGCGAGGCCCACATGACATTGACCTCATGGCCCATGCGGTGTGCCCAGTAGTAACACAGGTCGTACAGCACCAGGGCCAGAATCCACAGCGGAATACTGCTCATGGACCATTCGGTAAAGCGGTAGGCCTCATACACCGCGATGTAGATGCCCAGCGTGGCGATCTTGGTGAAGGCGTTGGTCACCTGGCTCAACACGCCATGGTGCAGGCTGGTGATGGCGTCGGGAATGTCGTAGACCGCCACACCGCGCCGCCGGGCCACCCAGGCCTCGAGCAGGATGGTGAGCATGAATACGGGTATGGCGTAAACAATGGGATTCATGGTTTTGTCTCTCTCGTTATGCAGCGCCTCTGTATCGGGTACCGTCATCGTTGAAATTCTACACTGCAGCCCATGCAAAGTTTTGATGTTGTGATCGTGGGTGCCGGTGCGGCCGGCCTGTTTTGTGCCGGGGTAGCCGGCCAATTGGGTTTGAAGGTTTTGGTGCTGGACCACAGCGAAAAGGTGGCCGAAAAAATCCGCATCTCGGGCGGTGGCCGTGCCAACTTCACCAACGTGGACGTCACGGCGGCCAACTTCCTGAGCGAGAACCCGCGCTTTGCCAAATCGGCCCTGTCTCGCTTCACCCCGGCCGATTTCGTGGCTTTGGTCAAAAAACACGGCATTGCCTTCCACGAAAAACACAAAGGCCAGCTTTTCTGCGACCGCTCGGCCGAAGACCTGATCGCCATGCTGCTGGCCGAATGCGCGGCCGGCGGCGTGGAACGCTGGCAACCCTGTGGCGTGAAAAATATACGATTTTTAGCCTCCAGCCCTTATGGATCGTGCGCAAGCAGCTATGAAATAGATAGCGACCGTGGCACCATTCAGTGCGGCGCGGTGGTCATCGCCAGCGGCGGCCTGTCCATTCCCAAGATCGGTGCGACGGATTTTGGCTACCGCGTGGCCAAACAGTTCGATCTGCCCGTCGTCACGCCCCGCCCGGCGCTGGTGCCGCTGACCTTTGACGAAGCCGCCTGGGCGCCGTTTTCCCAGCTCTCGGGCCTGTCGCTGCCGGTCAGTATCGAAACCGGTGGCAAGAAGGACAAAACGGCTTTCCTCGAAGACCTGCTGTTCACCCACCGCGGCCTCTCCGGCCCCGGCGTACTGCAAATTTCCAGCTACTGGCAGGAAGGCACGCCTATCCGCCTGAACCTGGCGCCCGGCACCGACATCGCCGCCCACCTGAACCAGGCCAAAGCCACCTCGCGCAAGCTGATTGCCAACGAACTGGCGGGCCTGGTGCCCTCCCGCTTGGCCGACACCTGGGTCGCCCAGGGCGCGGCGCTGGGCCACAACTGGCAGCGCCCCATCAACGAGGCCTCCGACAAGGCGCTGACCGCGCTGGCCGAGCGCCTGACGCGCTGGGAACTCACCCCCACCGGCACCGAGGGCTACCGCAAGGCCGAAGTCACCGCAGGTGGTGTGGACACCAAGGCCTTGTCCAGCCAGACCCTGGAATCGCGCCAGCCGGGCCTGTATTTCATTGGTGAGGTGGTCGATGTGACCGGATGGCTGGGCGGCTATAACTTCCAGTGGGCCTGGGCGAGCGCATTTGCTTGCGCAAAGGCGCTCGCCCAGGCCCTGCGGGCTGCATAGGGTTCCGCCCCGACGCCCTCACTGCCCTATTGATGGGTATGGGCGTCTGCCCCCTCCCGGGGGCTAACTCGCCTTGAGGCGAGTTGCCATTCGCAGAGTTCAGGATATAATCGCGGGCTATTCTGGCAGTCCCCCGTCGGCCAATACTAGTTAAGACGGGGAATACCGCTGAACGTGGCATGTGGGGCTCGATCTCCCCACGTGACTGGCGACAGCACATTTTGGACAACATTACGTAATGACAACCATCCGTGTAAAAGAAAACGAGCCGTTTGACGTCGCTCTGCGTCGCTTCAAGCGCACTATCGAAAAACTGGGTACGGATAGGAAATTCAACCGCATGAGGCCAAGTATGGCACGAGTTTTGGGCCTCGAAACACGTTCGGCCAATGAAGGTTGAGCGCTCGCTTGCCGCTCAATGGCAAGAGCTTGGGAGGCAGTATGCATTTGGGCCTGGCGCGCGCGCAGCTGCTTCCCCGCAGCGATGGATACCGCCGCTTCACTGGGTCACCAATTGACGCGCTGGTCTACCTCGTCGGGTTGAGCTGCCAGATCCCAATCCGGCTCGCCTTGCGCACCATCATCCACCGGCGCGTCGCAGCCCTCCCACAGCGGTGGCCCGCGTGCCGGGGTGATGTGCGGGGGGGCAGACTCCACCCCGATGTGGTTCAGGATGTGGCGGATTTCGGCGCTGTGGGTGATGAAGGCAATGATGCGCATCTGCCCACCGCACATGGGGCACAGCAGCGGAAATGCCTCGTAGATGCGGGCAATCAGCACCGCCCACAAGTAATGCGCCGCTCGCTTCGGGCGTGCTTCAGGTTCGGGTGTGGGTGTGGCCGCGTTGCCCGGCGCCGCCACCCCAGGTACGCCCGCGCCAGGTTGTGCAGTCTCCACCGTGGCTGGTTGCGACGCAGCAGGCTGAGCCAGCGCCGTTACCGCCGCTCTCAGCGGCGAGTTTGGTGCCAGCACACCAAAGTAGCGGTGCCGGTGGGTGCGTGGCGGTGGCACCAGCGCGGCGATGCGGTCGATCAGTTCCAGCGGTGTGAGGTGCAGCTCATCTGCCTTGGCACCACGCTTGTCACTGGTGGGCTCGCTGCGCTGTTTGGCACAGCGGTACACCAGTTTGCTTCCCTCTTTGCGTAGGCGCTCCATGGAAAACGGTGGACGCGCGCAATAGCGCAGCAGCCGCTCCAGCGCAGCGCGGTCGTGGGCTTCGATGCAGACACCGGCGTCCACCGAGAAGCCGCTGTGTTTGTAGCCCAGCATGTCTTTGGCGTCACAGTTCTCCAGCAGGCCCCGAGCAACGAAGGCGCGCAGGATGCGTTTTTGCAGTGTGGTCTGCACTGGGGCCACGGTAGCCGCATCGATGCCGGTGGCCGCGTGAAAGATGACACCCGGCGATGAGATTCGAGGGGTCGCATCAGCATCGCCCTCGCCCTCCACTTCCTCAAACACCCCGTCCACCACACAAACGTGGAAGTGGACGTGTTCATTGAGGCTGGAGCCGAATCGGTGAATGAAGGCGATGGCACCGATGTGCAGGCCTGCCTTGTCCATATGGGCCGCACCGGGGCTGTGGGTCTGCAGAGTTTGTGCGATCACCCGCAGAAAGATGCGCAGCACCATGCTCAGCACCGCTCCGTCGCGTTGCATGAAGTACCGCAACCTCTTGGGCACGGAGAGCACCCACTGGCGCACCGGCAGGCGGGGGAAAACGTGGTCGCTCAGGTGTGCCGCCGTCTCCACCATCCGCCGCGTGGTGCACGAGGGGCAGACTCCCCGGCCTTTGCAGGAGAAGGCTACAAAGTAGTCGTGCCCACAGTCGCCGCAGCGAGCGCGGGCAAAGCCATGGGCAAAGATGCCGCACTCAAGATACTTGGCAAACGCTTTGCGCACGAAGGGCTTGGGGGTGTGGTGGTCGCCCTGGCCGTCGAACTGACCCGCGCTGGCCAACTCTAGCCAGGTCTCGTAGTGCTCGGCTACCGTTTGGTAGAGCAGCGTGCGTTCGGGGTGGCGTGGGTTGTAGAGCTTGGGCTTGGAAGTGGCTGACATGAATACTGTACAAATGCACAGTATTCTGCGGCGATTGTTTGGGTACGCAAAGCACAAGGCCCGAACCGTCGCCAGTTCGGGCCTTGTCAGGGTAGCTTGGCTGCGGACTTACTTGCGCGCAGGCGGCACATCCGTGCAGCTGCCATGCGCCACTTCCGCCGCCATGCCGATGCTCTCGCCCAGCGT
>NZ_ANKP01000187.1:0-4553 GCF_000319775.1 Cupriavidus sp. HMR-1 | reverse complement strand
GCGCGGCGCGGACGGCGCGGCTGTCGGGCCACGTCAGCGTGGGCATGGCACCGAGCACGCTGGCGGTGCTGGGGCCGCCGTTCATGGTCGCGATGCGCGAGCGTTATCCCGATATCCGTCTTCATCTGGTCGAAAGCCTGTCAGGCAACCTGGCTTCGATGATTGGCGCACGCCAGCTCGACCTGGCCGTGCTGTTCCAGCTCGAAGCGGGTCAGCGCTGGAGCACCACGCCATTGCTCGAAGAGCGGCTTTTCCTGATCGCGCGCCCCGATCAGCCCGGGTTGCCAGCGGCGAATGCGGTGCGGCTCGAGGACATCGGCGACATCCCGCTGATTCTGCCCAGCAGCGCGCACGGCCTGCGCGCCGTGCTGAACGCGGCCGCGGCCCGTCACCAGCGTGCGCTGAACGTGGTGGTCGAAATCGACGGGCTGGCCGTCCTGATGGACGCCGTGCGTGCCGGCATTGGCGCGACGATTCAGCCTGGCGCCGCCGTGGCGCGCCATCTGGGCGACCCGCTGGCGCTGATCGAGATCGCCGATGCCAGCGTCAGGCGTCCGAACCTGCTGGTCAGCCTGTCGGACGACGAGCTGTCGCCGGCCGGCCTGGCAGCGCGAGGCGTGCTCGAATCGGTGGCCCGCCAACTGGTCACGGCCGAACGCTGGCCCGGTGCCACCCTTCACAAATCCTGAACACCTCCCGCCGGCACGGGGCTGGTGCAGGCTTCGCCACCTTCGTAAAGTCTCAGGGATCAGGCATTTCAGAATTCCATAGTTCCCCGAGGAGACTCGCATGACCCCATGCATGGCGCGCCGCACGGCGCTCAGGATGCTGGCGGGGGCGGCCATTGCCATGGCTGCCGTCCCGACCGGCTCCGCATTTGCCGCCGACCACTGGCCGTCGAAGCCGATCACGCTCGTTGTGCCGTTCGCGTCGGGCGGCACCACGGACATCATCGGCCGCGCAGTCGGACAACGGCTGGGCGAGGCGCTTGGCCAGCCCGTGGTGGTCGACAACCGTCCCGGCGCGGGTGGCACCATCGGCGGCGCGCTGGTAGCGCGTGCGAATCCGGACGGCTACACGTTCCTGCTGGCGACCGTGGCCCACACCATGGCCCCCGGCATCTACAAGACGCTGCCGTACGATTTCCAGAAGGATCTGGAACCGATCGGCATGGTGGCGCTGACGCCCAACGTCGTGCTGGTGAACACGTCGATTCCCGCCAAGAACGTGCAGGAACTGATCGCCTACATCAAGGCCAATCCGGGCAAGGTGAACTACGGCTCGGCGGGCATCGGCAGCACCGAGCACTTGTCCGGCGAGCTGTTCCGCTCGGCTACGGGCACCGATATCTCACACGTGCCCTACAAGGGCGGCGCGCCGATGATGACCGACCTGATCGCGGGCCAGATCCAGATGGCGATCGAGACCAGCCCGTCGGCAAATCCGCACGTGAAGAGCGGCAAGGTCAAGGCGCTGGCCGTCACGTCCGCCAAACGTTCGCCCGCCTATCCTGGTGTGCCGACGGTGGCGGAAAGCGGCGTGCCCGGCTACGAGGTGACCACGTGGTATGCGCTGATGGCGCCGCGCGGCACTCCGGAGCCGATTCGCCAGCGCATGAGCGCGGAACTTGCCAAGGTGCTGAAGCAGTCGGACGTGCAGAAGCGCTTCGACGATCAGGGCGTGACGGCTGGCGACATGACGCCGCCGCAGCTTGCCGCCTTCATCAAGGCCGAAACCACCAAGTGGACCAAGGTGGCGAAGGATTCGGGCGCGAAGGCCGAGTAATCAGCGGTATGGCATCGGGGTGGTCATATCCCCGGTGCCGCCAGGGGTATAGGGCTACAGCGCGCGCCGGATTTCCGACACGCCGAACGCGGCCAGCGCCACCCCGGCCGCGCGATCAATCCATTGACGCACGCGCATCCCCAGCGCATGACGGGCGCCACTGACGATTGTCACCAGCACGCACCACCACAGGATCGAGCCGCAGAACACGCCGAGCACCGTTGTCATCGCGATCGGGGTCGAGAACGCGCCACGCGGCGCCAGTGTGGCGAACAACGCGGCGAACATGATGATCGTCTGCGGGTTGGTCAGTGTCAGAAGCAGTGCGCTGCCAAAGGCCCGCACGCCGTACCCGTTGCTGTTCAGCGTAGCCGCCTGGTCGGTCGGCTTCTGCAGGAACGTGCGCAGCCCCAGGTAGACCAGGAACAGCCCGGCGGCCAGATGCAGTGGCTTGTCGTAGGCCAGCATGAATTGCGAGACGCCTACCAGCCCCAGCGCCGCCACCAGTCCGTAGATCGCATCGCCGCAGGCAATGCCGAAGCCGATGGCCAGCCCGGCGCGGGGCCCGTCGGTCAGCGTCCGCCGGATGCACAGCATTCCCATCGGGCCAACGGGGGCGGCCACGGCCAGGCCCACGCCGGCAGCGGTCAGGAACAGGGCGGGTAGCGACATGCGGCGGCTCCGGGGTCAATACGTTGGGAAACGATTCGGCGGCGTATCACCGGTGAGGTGGGTCGATTCTAGCCGTCAGGCCACGGCTTGCGGCGTGGCCCGCGTTATCAGTTGCGCCAGTTCCACAGCGGGCATGGGCCGCCCGAACAGCCAGCCCTGGCCGTAGTCGACGCCTTGCTCGCGCAGGAAGTCGGCCTGCATCTTGTCCTCGATGCCTTCGGCGATGACCTGCAGGCCGAGCGACTGCGCCATCGCGATGATGTGCGGCGCCACGGTACTCGACGCGGCCTCCTGACCGATCGTGTCGACGAACGACTTGTCGATCTTGAGCGCATCGACCTTGAAGCTCTGCAGGTAAGACAGGCTCGAATAGCCGGTGCCGAAGTCGTCGATATAGACCGGGTGTCCGGCATCGCGAAATGCCTGGATCGTGTCGCGGGCCACGTCGGGTTCCAGGAAGCCGCGCTCGGTGGCCTCGATGCGGATCTGCTGGGGCGCGATGCCTGAGCCGCGCAGCCGCGCATTGAGCACGCTCAGAAAGCGCCGGCTCTTGAGGTCTTCCACGCCGACGTTGATCGACACGTAGAACGACGGGAACCGGCGCAGCAGCGTGCCGAGTTCCGACAGGATAATGTCCAGCACCTGGTCGGTGATCTGCTGGATCAGTCCCGCGTTCTCCGCCATCGGAATGAACAGGTTGGGCCGCACGAGCCTGCCGTTGCGGCGCCAGCGGACCAGCGCCTCCACGCCCACCCAGTGGTTGTCCGACAGCGAAGCGATCGGCTGGTAATGCACCACCATCTCGTGGCGGCGCACGGCGCTGCGCAGTTCGCCTTCCAGGCTGAAGCGCCGCGTGGCGCGTCGCCAGACCAGGATGCCGAGCGGCACGCCGGCGGACAGTCCGACTACGAGCCCGCCGATCAGCAGCGACTTCCAGTTGGCCAGCAACGCCGCGCGCGGGGCAAGCACTACTACTGCCAGCGGCATGTTGCGTGATTTACGCAGGACGATCGAGGCGTCGTCTTCCTGCGTGGCGTCGGCGCCTGACCCATATGAGTGTTCCGAGTAGGCCTGCTGCAGCCGCGTCAGGTTCGCGCCCTGCGTTGCCGCGAAGATACGGCCGGCATCGGTCTGCACCACGGCCAGCATCCGCGATTCGCGATCGACGACATCGACGAAGACCTGCGAGTCGAGCCCGACGTTGTTGCCGTTGCGGCCGATCAGCACCACGTGTCGCTGGGTGTTGAACGGGACGGGCTGGTCGAACCAGTAGTCGAGCCCGTCAGGCGTGCGCCAGTCGGGCGGCGGCAGGGGGAACTGTCCAGGCTCGATGGGGCCAAGCAGCGCCGAGCAAAGCCGTTTGCCGGCGCGATAGATGCCGGCGTCCTGAATATAGGAATAGGTGTAGGTGATGCGGCGAAGCTGGACCAGGTTGGCGGGTGTGCATGGCTCGTCCCGCAGCATCTCCATATCCTGCAGCGCACTGATTGCCTGCGTCATGACCAGTTCGGCCCGCCGGGTCGCGGCATCGGCAAATACGCTCAGTTGGTCCGCCTCGCGCCGGTTCGCCTCGAGCTGCGCCATGAACACACCGATTCCCACGGGAAACAGCGTGGCCAACGTCGTCAGCGCGATCGTCACCACCAGGAACCAGCTTCGCTGCATCGGGGGCCCTCACGAGACTACGCTGCACGCGGCGCCTTCGGCGGGCGCCATCCATTGACCAACTAGTACTGAGCGGAGGTGAGCTGCAACAGGGAAATCACTGCCGTTGTGGGGAGCATAGCGAACAATTGCCGATCATGTCTGATACTTTTTCGGCGGCGGCAAGCGCCCCGGACGCCGCTACCACGGGTTTGGCGGCGGCAATCCGTACAGCGTAGGGGATTTGACTGCACCCGGTATATCCGTCATGCGGGTGAGACGGAACCGGGGTGGTGGGGCGGGATGCTACTTCTGGAGACGCTGGCCGGGAACGATCGCCTCGACGCGGGCAATGCCTTCGGCAGGCACCGTGGGTTCGCCGAAACCGCCGGGTGCGCCAGGTGCGCCCGGTGGAAGGCCGGGCGGTGGCCCCGGCGGATGGCCTGGCTCGC
>NZ_ANKP01000186.1:0-1751 GCF_000319775.1 Cupriavidus sp. HMR-1 | reverse complement strand
CAGCCGGACGCGAACTGGCCGCAGCGGCAGCACCTGCGTTTGGCGCAGCCGACATCGGACGGCCAGCGCGACCGGCGGAAGCTTGACGCGCGGCGGCCAACGCCGCACGGGCTGGCGACATCGACGTATCCACGTCAGCCTGGGGCGGCGCGGGTTCGGCTGACTTCGCTGGCGCAGCGGGCGTGGAGGGTGCTGCGGATGCAGCCGGAGCAGCGGCCGTAATCGGCGCTGTCGGCGCTGTCGGCGCGACCACTGGCGCAGCCTTGACCGGCTCGGCCGCCACAGGCTCGGCAGCAGCCGATGCCATGACCCGGGGCGACGGTGCGGCGCTCGTCGTGCCAGCCGGGCGCGGGCGTGCCACCTGTTGCCCGCCACCGCCCTGTCCGCTCACCGGCGAAGCGGGAGCAATGGACGGCCGGAACGCCAGCATTCGCAGCAGCGTCATCGTGAAGCCGGCGTACTCGTCCGGCGCCAGCGCCAGTTCGCTGCGGCCAAGGTTGGCAATCTGATAGAAAAGCTGGGTTTCCTGGGCGTCGAACTGCCCAGCCAGGCGGCGTACGTCCTCGGCCTCGGGCCATTCGTCCTGCACGGAAGCCGGCACGGCCTGCGCCAGCGCGACCTTGTGCAGCAACGAGCCAAGATCCTGCAGCGCCCCGGCAAACGACAGGCTGCGGTCGGCCATGGAATCGGCGATGCCGAGCATCGTGGCGCCGTCTTCGGCAGCCAGCGCGTCGAGCAGTTGCACGAGGTAGCTCTGATCAATCGCCCCCAACATGCCGCGCACTGCCTCTTCCGACACCTGGCCAGCACTGTAGGCAATGGCCTGGTCGGTCAGCGACAGCGCATCGCGCATCGAACCGTGGGCGGCCTGCGCCAGCAGGCGCAGCGCGCTACCGTCGTGGCCGATCCCTTCCTGGGCCAGGATGTGGTCGAGGTGCGAGACGATGTGACCCGGCGGCATCTGCTTCAGATTGAACTGCAGGCAGCGTGACAGCACCGTGACCGGAATCTTCTGCGGATCGGTCGTGGCCAGGATGAACTTGACGTGCTCGGGCGGCTCCTCCAGCGTCTTCAGCATGGCGTTGAAGGCGTGGTTGGTCAGCATGTGCACTTCGTCGATCATGTAGACCTTGAAGCGGCCGGCCGTCGGGGCGTAGATCGCCTTGTCGAGCAGCTGCGCCATCTCGTCGACGCCGCGGTTCGACGCCGCGTCCATCTCGATGTAGTCGACGAACCGCCCGCTGTCGATTTCCGTGCAGGCCTTGCACTGGCCGCAAGGCTGGGCGGTGATACCGCCGTTGCCGTCAGGGCCGGTGCAATTGAGGGCCTTGGCCAGGATCCGGGACAGCGTGGTCTTGCCGACGCCGCGCGTGCCGGTGAACAGGTAGGCGTGATGCAGCCGCTGCTGTTCCAGCGCGTGCGTGAGCGCGCGGACCACGTGCTCCTGGCCGACCAGCGTGGTGAAATCCCTGGGGCGCCATTTGCGCGCTAGAACTTGATAACTCATGGCGGCGATTGTAGCAAAAGGCGGACCTGGGTCAGACCTGGATTTGGAGTTGCCAGATGCTATCGCACGCCGCCGCCATCCGTGAAGCGTCGCCGGCTAGCCACACTCGCCCACATAACCGCAATTGGCGCACTTGGCGCAGCCGTCCACCTTGTGCAGGGCGTGCGCGCCACACTCGGGACACGGCTTGCCGGTGCCGATCCCGGCAGCCAGCTTGGCGGCGGGCGCCGCTTCGGCCGGCGAA
>NZ_ANKP01000185.1:0-2823 GCF_000319775.1 Cupriavidus sp. HMR-1 | reverse complement strand
AGGCTGGCGGCGCTCGCCACCGTTGCCGGCACTCCCCTGGCCGTTGCCGCGCGGCTGACCGCCACGCTGCTGTTGCCGGCCCTTCTGGATCGGCTCGGCCTTGATGCTCGGATCGACTTCGAAACCGGGCAGCAGCACCTGTTCGATCTGGCGCTTGATCAGGCGCTCGATATCACGCAGCAGACCGTGCTCGTCCACGCAGACCAGCGAGATCGCCTCGCCTTCGGCGCCGGCACGACCAGTACGGCCGATACGGTGCACGTAGTCCTCGGGCACGTTAGGCAGATCGAAGTTGACCACGTGCGGGAGCTGGTCGATGTCGATGCCGCGTGCGGCGATGTCGGTGGCCACCAACAGGCGCAGCGTGCCGGCCTTGAACTCGGTCAGCGCGCGCGTACGGGCCGACTGGCTCTTGTTGCCGTGGATCGCCAGCGCGGAGAGGCCGTCCTTGGTCAGCTGTTCGGCCAGCCGGTTGGCGCCATGCTTGGTACGCGTGAACACCAGCACCTGATGCCAGTCGTGCTGACGCACCAGATGGGCCAGCAGTTCGCGCTTGCGCTCCCGGTCGACCGGGAACACGCGCTGCGCCACGGTTTCCGCCGTGGTATTGCGGCGTGCCACCTCGATCGACGCCGGGTTGTCCAGCAGGCGATCGGCCAGCGCGCGGATTTCGTCCGAGAACGTGGCCGAGAACAGCAGGTTCTGCCGCTTGGGCGGCAGAACGTTCAGGACCTTGCGGATATCGTGGATGAAGCCCATGTCGAGCATGCGGTCGGCTTCATCGAGCACCAGCAGTTCCACGTGCGAGAGGTCGATCGTGCGCTGCGCCACATGGTCCAGCAGACGGCCAGGCGTGGCCACCACGATGTCGACACCGCGCCTGAGCGCTTCGATCTGCGGATTGATGCCGACACCGCCGAACATCACCATCGAACGCAGCTTCAGATACTTGCCATAGTTGCGCACGCTCTCTTCGACCTGCGCGGCCAGTTCACGCGTGGGCGTCAGCACCAGCGCGCGCACGTTCGGGCGCGCGCCGCGGGGCGCATTGCCGCCATTGGCACGCGCGGCGGATTCGGAGAGCAACTGCAGCATCGGCAGCGTGAAACCTGCCGTCTTGCCGGTGCCGGTTTGCGCACCGGCAAGAAGATCGCCACCTTTGAGAATTGCGGGAATGGCTTGCGCCTGAATCGGGGTCGGCGTGGTGTAGCCCTGTTCGGCCACGGCACGCACCAGCTTGTCGGACAAGCCGAGTTCGGAAAAAGACATGAAATGACGCTTCGGCCGCCCGTCGCGCAAGAAAGTGCGCCAATCGTGGGGCAGCTCGGGTAGAAAACCGTTACCTGAGGGTCAGGTTCGGCGGGACAGGTCGATTGCCCCCGTCTCCGATCAGGAAAGGGCCGTAGTGTACCAGTCCGGCGAGAGACCCGGAGCGATACGATATCGAGGTGGCGCTGCGCTATCATTGCGGCCACCCGGCCCGCCCCCCCACCGTCACCGCTCATCGCCATGCGGCTCCGTTTTCTCGAAGATCAGGAAGTCACGCTTTTCGCGGCCATCCCCGTGGGGATCCTGGCCGGCATCGTCACGACGCTGTTCAAGGCCGCGCTCGAATCGAGCGGGCTGGTCATGTTCGGCACCGAGGCGGACATCGTCATGGTGTTCGCAGGGCTCGCCGTGGCCTGGCGCGTGGTGATCCCCGCACTTGGCGGCGCGCTGGCCGGCGCGTTGCTCGTGCTGGCCAATCGCCTGGCTGCCGCCGAGCCCGGCCCGGCCGACTACATGGACGCGGTATCTCGCGGCACGGGGCAGCTGCCGCTGAAGATCACGCTGCTGCGCTCGTTGTCGTCGTTCTGCTCGATCATCTCGGGCAGTTCGGTCGGCAAGGAAGGCGCGATGATCCAGCTTGCGGCGCTATGCGGCTCGCTGTTCCCGTCGGCGCGCGCCGACCACACCTCGGGCGACACCAATATGCGCCGGATGCTGACCGCCTGCGGCGCGGCAGCCGGCCTGGCCTCGGTCTATCACACGCCGCTTTCGGCCGCCGTCTTCGTCGCCGAAGTCGTGTTCGGCGCACTGGCCGTGCAGCGACTGATGCCGCTATTCCTGGCTTCGGTGGCGGGCGCGATGGTCAGCCAGTGGCATGGCGGCCTGCAACCGCTCTATCCCGGCCTCCATATCGAACCCGACCTGCGCCCGCAGATGCTGATGGCAGCGGTCTTGCTCGGCGTGCTGGCCGGCGCGGCCGGTGCCCTGTTCATGCGCGCCACCACGATCGCACGCAACGGCTTCCGTCACGTGCCCGGTGGCCCGGTCGCCCGTCTGGCGCTCGGCGGCGCACTGGTCGGGCTGCTGGCAATCGTGGTGCCGGAGGTGGTCGGCAACGGCTACTTCACGATCCAGACGATCCTCCAGGGCCATCCGCTGTCGGTGCCGGTCTGGGGCGTGCTCGTGGCGAAGCTCGTGGCCACCGTGACCAGCATCGGTTCGGGCGCGGTGGGCGGTGTCTTCACGCCGTCGCTGTTCGTCGGCGCGGCGCTTGGCCAGTTGCTGGCGATGCTGGTGCCCGGTGGCGGCATGACCCCGGTGCTGCCGCTGGTCGGCATGACCGCGTTCCTGGCGGCTACCAGCCAGGCGCCGCTGATGTCGGTGCTGATGGTGTTCGAGATGACGCTGGCCCCGGCGCTGCTGCTGCCGTCGATGATCGGCGCCGTGGCGGCCTACTACACGGCGTCACGCTGCCAGACCCTGTCGCTCTACAGCGTGGTGGTGGAGCGCGAGCAGGCCTCCGCGGCCGCCGAGCGCGCCCGCAGGCTCCAGCTG
>NZ_ANKP01000184.1:0-3896 GCF_000319775.1 Cupriavidus sp. HMR-1 | reverse complement strand
GGCCACCGTGGCGTCGCCGATATCGAGCCGGCGCGCGGCCTCGCCCCAGCGGCTACGCAGTCGGCGCGCGGCGGCCAGGTAAAGCATCCGCACGGCCTCGCCACCATCGCAGGTGGCGGCCTGACGACATGACTCGGCGTACCGCCTCACATCCAGACCGAACTGCGCCGCCGTGGCAAAGCAGACCACGCGCTGCCGCCCATCGCCGGTTGCCATCCATGCGTCGAACAGTGCAGCCAGTCGGTCCTCGTAGGCTTCCGTGGCACTTGCCTGCGCCAGGGCCATGCGATGCGCGCGGTGCGTCAGCGCGCGTACCTCGCGGCGAAGATCGCCGGCGTCGGGGGTGGTTTGGGCAATACGCTGCGCGCCGGGCATGATGTCTCCTCGATATAGTCAGCCGATTATAGGAACGCGATTCGCCGCCACCGCGCAAACCCGGCACGTCCAACCTGATACGGGTGGCTTCGCCCCATGCCGGATTTTGGTCTACTGGCAGCCAGACAAAACCATCTTCGGGAGACAACCATGGGCGTCCTCAGCGGTATCCGCGTCATCGAATTCGAAGCCATCGGCCCCGGGCCGTTCGGCGCCATGCTTCTGGCCGACATGGGCGCCGACGTGCTCCGCATCGACCGGCCCGTGGCCCCCACGGACCTGGGCCCGAAGCGCGGCCCCGGCAAGCGCATCGACGTCACGGGGCGTGGCCGCCGCTCGGTCACCATCGACCTCAAGCAGCCGCAAGGCCAGCAGGCCGCGCTGGAACTGATCGCCAAGGCCGATGTGGTGATCGAGGGATTCCGCCCCGGCACCATGGAGCGCCTTGGGCTGGGCCCCGCCATCGCGCTGGCGCGCAATCCTCGCCTGATCTACGGCCGCATGACCGGCTGGGGCCAGACCGGCCCGATGGCCGACCGCGCGGGGCATGACCTCAACTACATCGCGCTGTCGGGCGTGCTGTCGGGGATCGGCCGTGCCGGCGAGGCCCCGGTTCCGCCGCTGAACCTGGTGGGTGATTACGGTGGCGGCGGCATGTTGCTGGCGCTTGGCGTGGTATCCGCCTTGCTCAACGTGCATCGCGGCGGCAAGGGCCAGGTGGTGGATGCGGCGATGATCGAAGGCGCCGCGCAGCTTGGCGCGGTGATCTGGGGCCTGATTGCCTCGGGCAACTGGCGCGAGTCGCGTGGCAGCAACTTCCTCGACGGCGGCACCCCCTGGTACGACAGCTATTGCACCCGGGATGGCCAGTACATGTCGGTGGGCGCCGTGGAGTCGCGCTTCTACGCTGAACTGATCGAGAAGCTTGGCCTGGCCGGCGAGACCCTGCCCGGCCAGCACGACCGCGCCGGCTGGCCCATCCTGCGCCGCCGCTTCACCGAAGTATTCCTGACCCGCACGCGCGATGAGTGGTGCGCGGTCTTCGACGGCAGCGACGCCTGCGTGGCACCGGTGCTGGGCTTTTCCGAAGCGCCGGACCACCCGCAGCACCGGGCGCGCGGCAGCTTCATCGAAGTGGACGGCGTGGTGCAACCCGGCCCAGCGCCGCGCTTTCTCGGCACCCCATCCGAAGTCCGCCACGCAGCCCCGGCACGTGGCCAGCATGGCGGCGCCGCGCTGCGCGAATGGGGATTCGACGACGCCGCGATCGCCCGCCTGCGCGCGCAGGGGCTTGGCTTTGTCGAGGAGCAGCCATGAGCGCGCCGATGCTGGTCCTGTTGCCAGCCACCTCGGACACGCCGCACGGCTTCAGACGCGTGCGGTCCAGCCCGGGCTTTATGACGACCTGCGGCGAGTTCTATGTCCACGAGAGCGAGCCAATCCTGGCCACGCGCATCACGACTGCCCACCTGAACGCGCAGGACATCGTCCACGGCGGCTTTCTGGCCACGCTCGCCGATTCCGCGTACGGCGTGGTCCTGCGGCGCACCAACCCCGAACTGATCCCCCGCACGGCGCAACTGAGCGTCAGCTACCTTGGCGCCGTGCGCGAGGGCGACTTCGTGGAGGCACGCGTCACGCTGCACAAGATCGGCAAGCGGCTCGTGAATGGCAGTTGCGATGTGTATGTGGGGGACCGGATGGTGCTGCAGACGACAGCGGTGTTCTCGGTGGTCGCGGCTTAGAGGCACTATCAAAATGATTCTGGCGTCGTTGCGCGGCCTTGGCCAGTCCACTTGTACTGTCTGCGGCCGCGCGTCTAGCCAGAACCGCTTCGCTTCATCTTGATAGCGCCTCTTAGTCCAGCCTGGTCTGGTTCGGTCTGGCCCCGGCCGTCACGGCCTTCCATCGTCAGGCGGTACCCGTGCGCAGCGCCCTGTCGCGCACGGCCAGTATGACTTCGTAGCGCGTGGAGACGCCCAGCTTGGCGTAGATCTGGCGCAGGTTCCACTTGACCGTATCGACACTCAGGTTCAATACCAGCGCGATGCGCTTGTTCGACATCGACTGCTCGAGCAGCGCGACGATATCGCGCTCGCGCGGGGTCAGATGTTCCGGCTCGCCGTCACGCCTGCGCCGCCGAACCATCGGCAGGCACGTGGCGGGCTGCTGGAGTTGATCCTTCGCGGCGCGCACCCGGCCCAGCCAGTTGTCGCGCACCGCGTCGCCCGATGGCTGCACGCAGTCGAGCAGCGCCGGAATGCCCGGCTCATCGCGCAACATGCGCAACAGGCCAAGCCGCAGCCCCGCAGCCAGTGCCGATTCAAGATGGCGCACCACGAGGTGTGGCCGGTCCAGGGCGGCATTCACACGCGCGAACAGCAGATCGATCAGCACTAGCGCGCCGGCGTTGTCGGAGCGAACCGGCTCCAGCGCGGCCAGCGCCCCGACCGGATTGCCGGCACTCAGCGCCACGCGCACGCGCGACAACGCCGCGATCGTGCCGACCTCCCGGGCGCGCATGTCCGATGCATCCAGCGTGGCGGCCAGCGCGTCAAGCTCGTCCTGCAGCAGGCCAGCATGCCGCAAGTCCCCGGCCTGAATGGCGAATAACACCCGCTGCGCCAGCAAACGCACCTGCACCCGTATCAGCCCCGCCCAGCCGCTCGGGCCTGCGATTCTATCAGCGTCGCGCGAGCGCCATGCTGGTCGCCGGCCAGCCATTGCAGCCGCGCCTGGCACAGCGTGGCCACGATCATCACGTCCGGCGAGGAGTGATGGGCCAGGTCGAGCCAGCAGGCCAGCATCTCGGCGGCCTCTTCGGCGCGGTCCTGTTCGAGCAGCGCGGCCGCGACCGGCACCGCGCATACGCAAGCGCTCACGGAACGCCGGCCATGAATCTGCTGCGCCATGCGTGCCGCCGGCATCCCGACAGCCTGAGCCCTGCGCGCATCCCCGCGCATCAGCACGGTCAACGCGGCCGCGCCATGCGCCATCGCCACCAGTTCATCATGCGGAGTCGCTTCCAGCCTGGGCACCGGCGGGTACTCGGGCCGATGCAGCATGGCTCCGCATCGCACCGCCAGCGCGGCACGAATGTACTCCAGCGACGGATGCGGCAGTGCATGGCCGCCGAGCCGGGCCAGCCAGGCATCCATGGCGGCAGGGTCATCCTTCTGGAATGCGATGCTCGCGCGGATCAGCACGACCTGCGCGGCAACATCGTCGCGCCCGGCGAGCATGGCCAACCAGCGCTCCGCATCGTCCAGACGTGCCGCAACGGTGCAAGCCCAGGCCGCGGCCAGCAGCATGGCGGGCTCGTCGACCACACGTTCGATGCCAGCCTGATCGATCCACTCCGGTAACGCGCGAAGATGACTCAGCGCCGGCATCGCCGGCATGGCTTTACGCACGACGTGCGCCACGAGCGCGGCATCGTCGGCACACATGGCGTGGTCCAGCGCCTCGCCGCTGCTACCCACCCGCAGCCATGCGGCGACGGCTCGCCGGTGCAGCGCCAG
>NZ_ANKP01000183.1:0-1131 GCF_000319775.1 Cupriavidus sp. HMR-1 | reverse complement strand
AGACGTCGTCAATTGAGCGCTTACGTCGATGTTCTGCATGAAGTAGTAGTCATACTCCATCATCAAGTCATGCACGCGTTGGGCGAGACCGAGATCGCTCACACTCACAATCATGTCACGGCAGGTATCCATTGCCGCAAAGCGGTTCTGGCGCTCGGCCGCGATCACGGCGATTCGCAGCGCTTCTGCCTTATCCTCCTCGCCGACGTATGGTGACGCGAAGAGAATCTTGCAGTTGTCGGCGATGGTCTCAGCAAAGGACCAGCCATAGCTGCTGTGTTCTGCCATTTCGCGATAACTGTCCAAGAACTGCGAAAGTGCTCCAGGTTGTAACGGAGAGGCCGCCAGCGCTTGGAAGATCTCCACTTTCAGGTCTAGGCAGATCGTTTCTCGTTCGGCGGGGGAAGCAGCGAGTAGGGTCTGGATGAAGGTCCCGATTTCGCCCGGATCAGCGACGTGCGATGCCGTCCATTTGTCTACGACGCGCTGTTTGAGTTCAAGTGCACCGGCTTGTCCGCGCTGGCGGTTCAAAATGACGTCGAACGCGGACTGGAGGCTTTGGCGTAAATCGGCCAAGCTGGCATAGCGTCGCGACTTGTCCGGTGCCGTTGCGCGGGAGAGGATTGCCTGGATCGCTGGATGAATGGGCAGGGCGCCGGCGAGAATGTTGCGAAATGTCGCGCCCAGCATGAAAACGTCGCCACGTGCGTCGGCGTTCCGAAACCCGCCATTGTCGAGGAATTCGGGAGGGATGAAGCCTGGCGTACCCGCCCAATCCGATTGGCGCGTGAACATAGTCGATGAATCAAGCTGTGTGCACAATCCCAGATCCGAGACAACTAGGTTGCCGCCGCCAAGCAGGAAGTTCTGTGGCTTGATGTCCCGGTGAAAAATGCCGCGCATATGCAGCTGCTCAATGCAGTCGATCATCCGCATGAAGTACTGCTCGGTTATCTCCGCACGCGACCGAATGAAAGCGGTGTGTTTGGAAACATCACCGTTCTCGAAGTACGGCATTACGAAGTACGGCGGCAAATGCACCAGATTCGCGTCGACGATCTGCGCCACAGCGCCATTGCCAGAAAACTCTTGCATGACGCGAACCTCTGAGCTTGCCCCCGCAAAACGAAT
>NZ_ANKP01000182.1:0-6291 GCF_000319775.1 Cupriavidus sp. HMR-1 | reverse complement strand
CGCTGGCGGGCAGGCGGACGCGCCGGGACGTGCCCGGGGGCGCTGGCGGTCGGGTGGCCGGATGATGCGGTGATCGTCGTTGTTCGGTCATGCAAACGGTGGTCGGTCAGCTCGGCGGGCCGGCGCTTCGAAGGGGCTGCAAAGTTTGCCCCTGCTTCGACGCCAACCCATTGCCAGAGCGGGCTGCGGGGCGACAAAGGCCCCTCCCGGAGGCCACCCGGCGCCCGGGTCTGGTCGGGTATTATACGGGGCATCGTATTCTCCCTTTCAGGCATGTCTGCACTTCTTCACGCCACGGGCCAAGACCCGCGCATCGAACAACTCAAAACGTGGGTAGCCAGACTCGGTGCGGCATGGTCGATCGACCCGGATTCCTGCGCCCCCGCGTCGGCCGACGCAAGCTTTCGCCGCTACTTCCGCGTGCGGACCGGCCACCCTGCGCACCCCACCGCGATCGTGATGGACGCGCCACCCTCGCACGAGGATTGCCGACCGTTCATCCATGTGGCAAAGCTGTTCGGCGATGCCGGCGTGACGGTGCCGACGGTGCTGGCCCAGGATCTCGAGCAGGGTTTCCTGCTGCTGGCCGATCTGGGCAGCCAGACGTACCTGTCGCGCCTGGACGACACCTCGGCGCACAATCTCTATACCGATGCGGCCGCCGCGCTGGTCAAGATCCAGGCCGCCACCCGCCCGGGCGAACTGCCGGCGTACGACCGCGCGCTGCTGCAGCGCGAACTGGACCTGTTCCCGCAGTGGTACATCGCCAAGCACCTCGGCGTGACGCTCGACGACCGTCAGCAGGCCGACCTGCGTGAGGTGTTCGAGACCATCATGGCCAACAACCTGGCGCAGCCGCAGGTCTACGTGCATCGCGACTACCATTCGCGCAACCTGATGGTGCTGCCCGAAGCCAGCAACCCCGGTGTCCTGGACTTCCAGGATGCGGTGATCGGCCCGATCACCTACGACGCCGTGTCGCTCTGGCGCGACGCCTATATCGAATGGGAAGAAGAGCAACAGCTCGACTGGCTGATCCGCTACTGGGAACGCGCCCGCAAGACCGGGCTGCCCGTGGCGGCCGATTTCGGCGAGTTCTACCGCGACTTTGAATGGATGGGCCTGCAACGCCACCTCAAGGTGCTTGGTATCTTCGCGCGTCTGTATCACCGTGACGGCAAGGACGGCTATCTGGCCAACCTGCCGCTCGTGCTCCGATACACCCGCAACGTGGCAGGCCGGTATAGCGAGATGCGCAAGCTCGTGCGCCTGCTCGATGCGATCGAAGGCACCGAGCGGCCCACCGGCTTCACGTTCTAGGCGGGTGCAACGTGGAGGTCCCATCCGACACCCCTGACACCCCCGAGGCCGCCGAGGCTATCACCCGCAGCGGCGAATGGTGGGCCGGCGCCCGCGCGCTGGCGCCGATGCTGCTCGGCGTGATGCCGTTCGGCCTGATTTACGGCGTGCTGGCAGTCAATGCCGGAATGCCGGCCTGGCTGGCCTGCGCGATGAGCGCGATCGTCTTCGGCGGGGCATCGCAGATGATCCTGACGCAACTCTGGGCAGCCGGCACGCCGGCGCTGGTGGTCGCGTTCACGGTGGCGATGGTCAATCTGCGACACGCGCTCTATTCCGCGACGATTGCCGCATCCCTGGCACCGCTGCCACGCCGCTGGAAGGCGCTGATTGCCTATCTGCTGACCGACGAGGCGTTCGCGGCCATGACCCGCCGTCTGGGAGACACTGGCCCGCGCGCGCGCTACCGGCACTGGTTCTACTTTGGCGCGGGCTTTTCGCTCTGGGCGAGCTGGCAGGTCTCCACGCTGGCCGGTGTGCTGGTTGGCGCGCAGGTGCCGCGTGACTGGCCGCTCGATTTCTTCCTGCCGCTGACCTTCATCGGGATCATCGTGCCGAATTTGAAGCACCGCTCGCAGACCGCCGCCGCGCTGGTGGCCTCGGTACTGGCCGTGGCGTGCTTCGCCATGCCGCACAAGCTCGGCATCATGGTGGCGGCGCTGGGCGGCATTGCCGCAGGCATGTTGCTGCGCGGGCGGGACCGGGACGGTACCGGGCGGCGCTCGTCGGACGCATCGGGCCAAACCGATCGCAAGGAGCACGCAGCATGAGCCAGATGACCCTGCTGTGGGTATTCATCGGCGCGGGACTGGCCACTTTCCTGATCCGGCTGTCATTCATCGCCGTCGAGGGCCGCGTGCGCCTTCCGGCATGGTTTCGCACGGCGCTGCAGTTCGTGCCGGCGGCCATGCTGTCGGCCCTGATCGCGCCGGACCTGCTGATGCGCGACGGCGCCGTGTTCGTCAGCCTGCACAATGCACGCCTGATCGCCGGCGTGGTGGCCATCGTCATCGCCGCGCGCACGCGCAGCGTTGGCTGGACCATCGCCGGAGGCATGGCCGCCCTGGTTGCCCTGGAGGCTCTGATTTGAAAGCGATGATCTTCGCCGCCGGCCGCGGCGATCGTATGCGACCGTTGACAGATGCCTGCCCGAAGCCGTTGCTGGCCGTGGGAGGCAAGCCGCTGATCGTGTGGCAGGTCGAGGCGCTGGTGCGGGCCGGCCTCACCGATATCGTCATCAATCACGCCTGGCTCGGCGAGCAGCTCGAGTCGGCACTGGGCGATGGTTCGCAATTCGGCGCGCGCATCCATTGGTCGGCCGAAGGCACGGCGCTGGAAACGGCCGGCGGCATCGCCCACGCGCTGCCCCTGCTGACCGGCAAGGCCGACGCCGACGACGTGTTCCTGGCCGTATCGGGCGACATCTTCTGCGACTTCGACTACCGCACCCTGTTGCCGCGCGCCCGCGCCATGGCCACGGCCCAGCGCCCGCACATGCATCTGGTGATGGTGCCGAACCCGCCCTTCCATCCGCGCGGCGATTTCGTGCTGGATGCCGCCGGACTGCTGCGGATGCCCAGCGCCGACGGCCACGCGCTGACGTTCGGCAATATCGGCCTGTACGACACCCGCCTGTTCCGCGAAATCGAACGCGGGGCGAAGGTGGCGATGTCGCCCTACTATCGGGAAGCCATCGCCGCAGGCCTGGCCACGGGCGAGCGCTTCGACGGACGCTGGGAAAACGTTGGCACTCCTGCGCAACTGGCGGCGCTTGATCGCTCGCTGCGGGCATAGCGGCGCGCTCCCAAACGTTACCAAAGCCCCGTACGCGCCCGCTTTTGCGCCGCATCGTGCGCACGCGCGGCCCGCTTTACCCGCCGACGGGTTTAGAATCGGGGCATTCCCCTCACCGTCTTTCATCCATGTCCGCACCCGACTCCGCCCTCCTCGGCGCGTGCAGCGATCGCCGCGCCCGTGTGCTGAAACATCTGCGCGCCAACGGCGGCGGCGTGGCCATCGTGCCAACCGCGCCGGAAGCCATGCGCAATCGCGACAGCGACTATCCGTACCGGCACGACAGCTATTTCTATTACCTTACCGGATTCACCGAGCCAGACGCAGTGCTCGTGCTGGTGGCGGGCGGCCCGGGCGACGACACCAACAGCAGCATCCTGTTCTGCCGGCCCAAGCACGAAGAACGCGAGATCTGGGATGGCTTCCGCTATGGCCCGGAAGGCGCGCGCGCGATGTTCGGCTTCGACGAGGCGCACTCGGTCGAGGACATCGACAAGCTGCTGCCGCCGATGCTGGCCAACCGCGCCACGCTGGCCTATCCGCTGGCCGCCACCGCAGACTTCGACGCACGCGTGCGTGGCTGGCTGGATGCGGTACGGATGCAGGGCCGCGCCGGGGTGTCCTCCCCGTCGGCCGCGCTAGACGTCCGCACACTGCTCGACGAGATGCGCCTGTTCAAGGATGCGGGCGAACTGGTCACGATGCGCCGTGCCGCCGAGATCTCGGCCCAGGCGCATGTTCGTGCGATGCGCACGTCGCGCCAAGGCTTGCGCGAGTACCACCTCGAAGCCGAACTGCTCTACGAATTCCGCCGCCACGGCGCCCAGAGCGTGGCCTACAACTCGATCGTCGCCACGGGCCCCAACGCTTGCGTGCTGCACTACCGGGCGGGTCCGGCCGAACTGCGCGACGGCGACCTGTGCCTGATCGACGCGGGTTGCGAACTCGACGGCTACGCGTCGGACATCACGCGCACGTTCCCGGTCAACGGCCGATTCACGCCGGCGCAGCGCGAGCTCTATGACCTCGTGCAGGCTGCGCAGGACGCCGCCATCGCCGAGACACGCGCGGGCGTGCCATACAACGTCCCGCACGACGCGGCGGTGCGTGTGCTGGCGCAAGGCATGCTGGACACCGGCCTGCTCGACCGCAACAAGGAAGGCACGCTCGACGACGTGCTGGCCAGCGGCAGCTATCGCCGCTTCTACATGCACCGCACGGGCCACTGGCTCGGCATGGACGTGCACGACGTGGGTGAATACCGCGTGCCCGGCCCGCTGCCGGCAGGCCACGAGGGCGAGCGACCATGGCGTCCGCTCGAGGCGGGCATGGTGGTAACCATCGAGCCGGGCATCTACGTGCGCCCGGCCGAAGACGTACCCGAACGCTACTGGCACATCGGCATCCGCATCGAGGACGACGCCGTGGTGACTTCGGGAGATTGCGAATTGATCACGCGCGGCGTGCCTGTGAAGGCCGACGAGATCGAGGCACTGATGCGCGACAACGGAGGCATGTCGCGATGAAGGCATTGTTGAGCAAACTGTTCGGAACCGGCGTCACGAAGACCCACACGACGCGAGCAGTCGATCCGAACGAACCATTCGTGATCAATATTTATGACGACCGCGTCGTGGTGCACCGCCCCGACGGCCAGCGCGAAGAGCTGGCCTGGGACGCGCTGGAGAAAGTCGTGGTGCGCGTGTCCGACCGCGCGCCGTGGGCAGGCACCGCATGGCTGATCCTGGCCGGCGACGCCGCAAGTCAGCAAGGCTGCGTGGTGCCGATGACCGCGGCCAACCACGAGGCGCTGGTGCGGCGCCTGCAGGAGCTGCCCGGCTTCCATCAGCAGAAACTCGATAACGCGATGCGCGACGCCACCTCTGGCAAGTCACGCACCGACGCGAATCTGTGGAAGCGATCCGAAGCCGAAGCCCAAGCGCGCAAGGACGAGGAAACCAGCCATGACGCTGCCAACCAGCACTGACGCACTCGCGGTTGAGCCGCGCGACATCGTCATTGTCGGCGGCGGGCCGGTCGGCTTGGCGCTGGCGGCGCAGTTGCTACGCACCACATCGTGGCGCATCACGCTGATCGACGCGGCCACGCCGGCGCGCGCCGCACGTGATCCGCGCGCCATTGCCTTGTCGCACGGCAGCCGCCAGTTGCTCGAGCAGATCGGCGCATGGCCGGTGCCGGCGCAGGCGATCGAGCATATCCATGTCTCGCAGCGCGGCCGCTTCGGTCATGTGAAGCTCCATGGCGACGACTACGGCGTGCCCGCGCTGGGCTATGTGGTCAGGTACGGCGACCTTTGCCAGACCCTCGAACGCGCGCTCGCCCGCGCCGCCGACGCCGCTCCGGGCCGGCTTGAACGCGCCTTCGAGACGCGTATCGACAACATCGATCAAGGCGACCGCAGCGACGGCAGCAACCGGAGCGACGCCGCCCTGGTCCGGCTGACCGGCACCTCGCACGCAGAGCAGGAAGGATTGCCGGTAGCGTTTGCGGCCCGCATCGCTGTGCAGGCCGAAGGCGGACTGTTCCACCAGCAAATCCAGCGGCTGTCGCGTGGCACCGAGGCCGCGCGGCGACGCGACTATCAACAGACCGCGATCATCGGTCATGTGACGTGTACGCAACCACAGCCCGGCTGGGCGTGGGAACGTTTTACCGAGGAAGGGCCGCTGGCGCTGCTGCCACACGAGGAACATGGCGTGCAGGGCTACGCGCTGGTCTGGTGCTGCCCGCCCGAGCAGGCCATGCGCCGGCTCGCGCTCCCAGAGGACGAGTTCGCATATGAACTGGGCCAGGCGTTCGGTACGCGAATGGGCCGGTTCACGCTGGTTGGCAAGCGCCACGCATTTCCGCTCGGGCTCAATGCCGCGCCGGTCACGGTCGACGGGCGCATTGCCGCGGTCGGGAATGCCGCGCAGACGCTACATCCGGTGGCCGGACAGGGGCTGAACCTGGGCCTTCGCGATGCGTTCGCGCTGGCCGATTCGCTGCGCGCCGGCTGCACATCACAGGCGCTGGAGGCGTTCGCGAGCCGGCACCGGGTCGACCGCGCGATGACAATCGGCATCACCGACCTGCTGCCGCGCGTGTTCGCCGTGGGCGGCCCGATGGCGGCCCACG
>NZ_ANKP01000181.1:0-6525 GCF_000319775.1 Cupriavidus sp. HMR-1 | reverse complement strand
GGCCTGCGCCAGCACCTCGGCCTTGCGCCGGTCCGCCGAGTCCGCGATACGCGCGCGGCGCTCGCTCGCATCGTCCTCCGTGGTATCCGTGGCCGACGACGGCGCGCTCTGATGGACCATGCCCACGCCGGCCACCGCCGCCTCCGTCGGTGTGCGGATGAATCCCGCGCCACGCGCCCCATGCCGTTCCTGGCCCGCCAGCCGCTCGCTGGCCAGCGTCAACGACCGCACGGCTGCCTCGGTGGCCTGCTCGATCGAGGCCTCGGCTGCGGGCACATCCAGTTCGCCGTAGTGCTGCCGCACCTGGATCCGGGCAGCGGCCACGTGCGCGGCCACCAGGTAGTTCTGCACGATAAAGCGGCTCAGGTTATCCACCGCGCGCTGCCGGCTGCGCGGCTCGTCGAGCATGCGCTGGAACGACGAGATCAGCGCCGACAGCGCATCCATGAACTGCTTGCGCTGCACGCGGTATGCGAAGTCGTCCTGCGCCTTGCGCAGCAGCAGATCCCGCGTAGCCGCAATATAGCGACGGTTGGCCTGAAGCACGTTTTCCACCAGCTTCGGAATGGCGCGGTACTCCCAGCTCGGCAGCACGAAGCTGAACACGGACGCGATGATCCCGCCGATCACGGTATCGACCAGCCGCTCGCCCACCACCGTCTGGCTGCCCGGAATCAGCAGGTTTATCTGGATCAGCACCTGCACACAGGCGGCAATCGCGGTGTAGCGGTACTTGATCGTGGAGAACGCCGCGCTGGCCACGAGCGCCAGATAGAGCACGCCCAGCAGCACTAGCGGCGCATGAATCCAGTGCAGGATGCCGACGCTGATAATGCAGCCGATCAGCGTGCCGATCAGACGATCGTTGTAGCGCTGCTTGGTCATGCTGAAGTTCGGCTTCAGGATCACCACGATGGTCAGCAGGATCCAGTAGCTGTGCGACGCGTACGGCAAATGCTCGCCCAGGAATAGCCCGGTTCCCACCGCCAGCGTGATGCGCACCGCGAACCGGAACGCCGGCGAGCGCCAATTCAGGCTGTCGAGCACCACGCCCAGTTCGTACTTCTGGCGCGTCAGGAACGGTGTCATGTCAGAACCAGGCAGCACTTGCGCCGGCTCCACCGGCGTGCGCGAAGCCTCGTGCAATTGCCCCATCAGCGTGACCGCGCCCCGAATCATGTCGAAGGTATCGACCAGTGCCGTCATCGCCGAGGCCGACACATTGAGGTGGCGCAGCTGGGCGATCTCGTTTTCCACCGCGCGCAGGTCCGCCGCGTAGTCGTACGCGCTGTACGACGGCCGCCCGCGCGTGATGTCGTAGGCGATTTCCTCGAGGTCCTTGCAGAGCCCGAGCACGAGCCGGCGCAACGCGTCGAGCACCGGCGTGCCGCCGAACGTCTGCCGCAGCAGCGGATAGTCGGTATTGGTCGACAGCAGATACTCGTAGAGCTCCAGCATGCGCAGGTGCACCCGCACCAGCAGACCATCGAACGGTGTCTTGTTGCCGCGCAGCACCATGTCGCGCGCGGCCTGCTGGCGCTCAGCCACCACGATCTGCTGGCGCACCAGCCGGTTGAACAGCTCGTCGTAGTCGGTGCCAGCGTCGTAGAACCCCGCCTTGATGTCGAGGTAGGCCGCCATCTCGTAGAGCGACTCCGCCAGGATCTGCTGCCGCGTGCGGCGTTCCATGAACCAGGCCACGCTGATCGCATAGAGCAAGTAGCCCAGCGCGCCCACGCCGAACAGTCCCGCGTGAGACAAGGCCGTGCGCACGACAAATTCCTCGTTGATCGTCAGCGTCATGACGAACAGCATCGAGAACTGCAACGGCATGGTCTTGTTGCCGTAGACCGTCATCATGCCGGCCAGGAACGTGACCAGCACCAGCACGAACGGCATCACGCGCGGAAACGGCGTGGCCAGCGCCACCACCACGGTCACCGCCGTGCAGAGCAGAACGCTAGCCAGCATCTCGTTGAACTTGTGGTTCAGCGGGCTCGGCAGGTCCATCAGGCTGGTGCACAGCGCGCCCATCGAGACGACCATCGCGCTGGGCAGGTCCATGAACTGCATGGCCAGCAGCGTCATGCCGATGACCCCCGTGGCCGAGCGCAGGCCACGGTAGATGTAGTGCGAGTAGAGGAACGTGCGGGGATCGTGCGCGTATTCCATGGGGGGCGATTACAAATGCCGGGTCGGCCGGGTCAAAGGGGAGCCCTGCCGTCGCCAGGGCGACGACAGCAGGGTGACATGCAGGTTACTGGCCGAGCCAGCGCGCTCTCCCGACATGCTTGCCCGTTTCCACCGACACCTTGTACTGCACCGCCGGCTCGCGCGCCAGCGTCACCGGCAACACCTGCAGTTCATCGCGCCGGAACACGTGAAGCTCCACGCGATCACCTGCCCGGTAGCGCCCGAGCAGCTTTTCAAGCTGACCCGGCGCCACGCGCAGCCCATCGACGGCGGCCAGCAGGTCGCCCGCCGACAGCCCGGCCTTCTGCCCCGCCCCACCGTCGAGCACCTGGCTCACGCGCACCCAGCCGTCCTGCTTGGCGGTCTTGATACCGAGCGCGGCCGTGCCGTCCGGTTTCTGGACTTCCGCCTTGACCCCAAACGCGCGGAACAGCGGCACCAGTCCGATCTCGCCCGTGCCTTCGGTCAGCGCGCGCAGCAGGGCGCCGAGCTTCAGACCGGTGACGTCATCGAACAACGCGTAGACCTCCGCCTCGGTCACGCCGCGCTGCGCGGCGCCCGGCGCGTAGAAGTCGCGCCCGTAGCGCTGCCATAGCGCGCGCATGATGTCGTCGAGCGACTTGCGGCCGCGCGTCTTCTCGCGGATCGTCAGGTCCAGCGCCAGCGCCACCAGCGAACCCTTGGTGTAGTAGCTGACGATGGCGTTCGGCGCGTTCTCGTCCTGGCGGTAGTACTTGGTCCAGGCATCGAACGAGCTGTCCGCCACGCTCTGCTTGGTGCGGCCGCTGCCGCGCAGCACGCCGTTCCAGGTCTTGCCCAGCATCTCGACGTACTGCTGGTCGGTCACCAGCCCGGTGCGAACCAGAACCAGATCGTCGTAGTAGCTCGTGAAGCCTTCGAACAGCCAGAGCAGCGGCGTGTAGGTCTCGCTCTCGAGCTGATAGGGCACGAATGCCGCCGGCTTGATCCGCTTGACGTTCCAGGTGTGGAAATACTCGTGGCTGCACAGGCCCAGGAAGGTGCGATACCCCTCGCTGGCCTCGCTGTCGCCGCGCGCGGGCAGATCGTTGCGCGCGCACATCAGCGCCGTGCTGGCGCGATGCTCCAGGCCGCCATAGCCGTCGGTCGTGACCATCGTCATAAACACGTAGCGGCGGTTGCTGTCGAGCATCGGCGCGCGGGCCGAGCGCGGTTCGAACAGCTTGATCTGCGCCTCGCAGATCTTCTTCAGGTCGCGGCAGACACGCTGCAGGTCAAGCTGCGGCACCTTGCCCGTAAAGACCACGTCATGCTGCACGCCGCAGGCGCGGAAGCTGGCCAGCGCGAACGTGCCCATCTCCACCGGATGGTCGATCAGTTCATCGTAGTCGGCAGCCTGGTAGCGTCCGAAGCCGTAGCGCCGCGCGCCACCGGGGCCGCGCGCCTCGGGCAATGCCGTAGCAACGCGCCAGTCGGCATAGGCTTCGCCCGCGGGCGCGTGGATATCGACCAGGCACGGACCATCGTCCTGCCCGACCACACGCAGGAACACCGAACTGCCATTGAAGAAGCCATGCGTGGTATCGAGATGCGCGGCACGCACCGACAAATCCCACGCGTACACCTCGTAGCTGACCACGAGCGGCCCGGCATCCGCCGCCAGCGGCGCGGCCTGCCAGCTCTGCTTGTCGAGCTTGGTCAGCGGCACCGCCACGTCGCCCGCATCGGCCCGTATGCGGACGATATTGCGGGCGAAGTCGCGAATCATGTAGCTGCCCGGAATCCACGCAGGGAGCGTGAAGACCTGGCCAGCGGGATCGGGAACATCCACCGTCACGGTGACGGCGAACAGGTGGGCTTCCGGATGAAGCGGGGCGATGGCGTAGCGGATCGGCGTCATGGTCACGATTGTAGCGTCACGTCCCGGACCGGCCCGGGACGCCAGTGCGCGGCAACCGCCGCCTTCAGCCGTTGACGTTGACCACCACGCGTCCGCGCATGCCGCCTTCGACGATCTTGCGTCCCGCGTCGATGGCCTCCGCCAGCCGGATCTCGCGCGTGATGGCCTGCAGCCGGTCTGGCGCCAGATCCTGCGCCAGACGCTTCCACGCGGTTTCGCGCAGCGGCATCGCCGCCATCACGCTATCGATGCCGGCCAGCGTCACGCCACGCAAGATGAACGGTGCCACTGAAGCCGGAAAATCCATGCCCTGCGCCAGTCCACATGCCGTGACCACGCCGCCATACCGCACCTGGGCGCAGGCATTGACGAGCGTATAGGAGCCGACGGAGTCGACCACGGCTGCCCAGCGCTCCTTCTGCAGCGGCTTGCCCGGCGTGCCGAGTTCGGCGCGGTCAATCACCTCCGCCGCACCCAGCGCGCGCAGGAAGTCGGCCTCCGACGTCTTTCCCGTCGATGCGGTCACGCGATAGCCGAGCTTCGACAGCACCGCTATCGCCACCGAGCCCACCCCGCCCGATGCGCCGGTCACGAGCACATCGCCATCGCCGGGACGCACAGGTCCATTCACGCCACCGCGCTCGAGCGCCAGCACCGACAGCATCGCCGTATAACCCGCCGTGCCAATCGCCATGGCCTGGCGCGTGGTGAACGCGTCGGGCAGGCGGACCAGCCACTCGCCCTTGAGCCGCGCGCGCTGGGCCAGGCAGCCCCAATGCGTCTCGCCGACACCAAAGCCGTTCAGCACCACACGGTCGCCGGCCTTCCAGCGCGGGTCGGCCGATTGCAGCACGGTGCCCGCGCCGTCGATGCCGGCCACCATCGGCCATTTGCGCACCACGGGCGAACGGCCGGTGATTGCCAGTCCGTCCTTGAAGTTGATCGTGGAGTAGTCGACCTCGACCAGCACGTTGCCGTCGGCGGGCAACTGGCTCTCATCGACCCGCGCGATCTCCGCGTGCGTCGTGCCATCGGTCTGGGTCAGCAACAGGGCCTGGAAGGTCATGGTGTCTCCGTTTTCGTCGTCGTTTTCGAAATCAATCCGGGGCGCGGAAATGCAAAGCGGCCGGTAGCAACCGGCCGCTTCATACAGCCGGATGGGGTCCGGCGTCGGGTTTATTTTTTCAGGCTGGCGAGCTTGCGTTCCAGCGTGGCCGCGTCGGCGGCTCCAGGGATTCGCGTGCCATCGGAGAAGAACACCGCTGGCGTGCCCGTGATGTTCAGGTTGTGGCCAAGCTCGAGGTTCTCATCCACCGGCGTCTTGCAGGATCCGTTGCCCGTGAGCGCCACGTGGTTCAGCATCCAGTCGCGCCAGACCTTGGTGCGATCGGCCGAGCACCACACCTGCTTTGCCTTCACCGTGGAATCCGGCGACAGCACCGGATAGAGGAAGGTGTAGACCGTGATGTTGTCCATCTGCTGGAAGGTCTGCTCGATCTTCTTGCAGTAGCCGCAGTTCGGGTCCGAGAACACCGCCACGGTGCGGCTGCCGTCACCCTTGGTCCACTTGATGGCGCGCGACAGCGGCAGATCCGACCACTTGATCTTGTTCAACTCGGCCAGACGCTCCTCGGTCAGGTTCGTGTTGGTCTTGGTGTCGATCAGTTCGCCGTTGATGATGTAGCGAGCGGTGGCGTCGGTGTAGACAAGCTGGCCGCTGACGTTGACTTCGTACAGGCCTGGCACCGGCGCCTTGGTCACGCTCTTGACCTCGGCGCGGCTACCCAGGATCTTCTGGATCGACGCCTTGATGCGATCCGTACCCGGCTCGTCCGCGGCCAGCGCGTGCAGGGCATAGCCGGCGGCGCCCACGCCGCTAGCCAGAGCCGCGATGGCGGCGAAGCGGGCGGAACGGCGGCGGAACATTTGGAACATAGTGACTCCAGGAAAACGATGCGCCGGTCAGTGTGTCGGCTTATTCGTGAATGGTAAATCGTTAATGGGCTGGTTTGTGGCTCGTTTGTGGCTCGTTTGTGGATTCGCCTCTTCCGGCTTGCATCACCCGAGCGCGTGGCCGATCAGAAGCCGCTTGATCAGCCCCTGGCTGCCCACCGCCCGCATCCCCAGATTGCGCACCACACGCGCCGGCGAGCCGGGCAGCGAGAACAACCGGTGCAGGCCGTCCGTGGCGGCGGTCAGCGACAGCAGATCGGTAGCGCGCGCGCGCTCGTAGCGGCGCAACAGGCGCAAATCCCCTTCCGAACGGAACGACTCTTTGTCGGCCATCACCCGCCCGAGTTCCACCACATCGCGCAAACCCAGGTTCATGCCCTGCCCGGCGAGCGGATGGACCACGTGCGCGGCATCGCCGACCAGCGCCACGTGCGGCTGGACGAACTGCTCGGCGCGCTGCAGCACCAGCGGGAAGCCCTGCGCCGGCGTGATGCAGCGCA
>NZ_ANKP01000180.1:0-2037 GCF_000319775.1 Cupriavidus sp. HMR-1 | reverse complement strand
TGGCCAGCGCAGTGGGCGGCTCGATCGCGCCGCCCGCTCCGTCCGCGCGTGCTGGTGACGCCGTGCTGACGCTGCCCGCGTGGCTGGCGAATCCGGTATCGGAAACGCTGCGGCACCTGTGGCTTGGCCGCGAAGGCAATGGCTTTGCCAGCGTGATGCTGTTGCGCGGCCTCGACCACGTGTCGGCGATTGCCGGTATCGCGGCGTCGGTGCGGCAGGTGCCCGGCGCGGAGTGGGTCGATCGCGTGGCCGATATCTCGTTCCTGCTCCATCACTACCGGGTGTTAATGAGCTGGTTCCTGCTGGCAGGCGCCGTGGGCGTGGCACTGCTGCTCTGGTGGCGTTATGGCCGCTCGGGCTGGCGCGCGCTCGTGCCGACGCTGCTGGCGGCTGCGTTCAGTGTGGCCGTGCTGGGCTGGACCGGCGTGCCACTGCAATTGTTCTCGGTGCTCGCGCTGGCGCTGCTGCTGGGTGTGGGCGTCGACTATGGCATTTTCCTGCTCGAACACCCGGGCGATGGCGTGTCCTGGACCGCCATCGTGCTCGGGGCGGCCAGCACGTTGCTGGCGTTCGGGCTGCTTGCGTTGTCGTCGACACCCGCGCTTCATGCGTTCGGGGCGACGATGCTGTCGGGCGTGGGTGCGGTCTGGGTGATGTCGCCGTGGTTCAGGCCGCTGCCCGGAACGTCATCGCATCAAATCAGTCAGGAAGGATCTCAATGAAGAAAGAGACAGTGGACGTACTGATCGTCGGCGCGGGCCCGGCGGGTTCCGTGGCGGCCGGATTGCTGCGCAAGCGCGGCATCGGCGTGCTGGTGATCGAAAAGGAAACGTTCCCGCGTTTCTCGATCGGCGAGAGCCTGCTGCCCCAGAGCATGGCTTACATCGAGGAGGCCGGCATGTTGCAGGCCGTGGTGGAGGCGGGCTTCCAGTACAAGAACGGGGCGGCCTTCGCGCGGGGCGACCGCTATACCGATTTCGATTTTCGCGAGAAATTCTCGCCGGGATGGGGCACCACCTACCAGGTACAGCGCGCCCATTTCGACGATGTGCTGATTCGCGAGGCGCAGAAGCAGGGCGCCGAGGTGCGCTTTCGCCATGTCGTGGAAGCGGTGGACGTCAGCGGTGCTGCGCCGGTCGTCACCGTGCGCGATCCGGATGGCAACGTGTATCAGGTGGAATCACGCTTCCTGCTGGACGCCTCTGGCTTTGGCCGGGTTTTGCCGCGCCTGCTCGACCTGGAGTCGCCGTCGAACTTTCCGGTGCGCGCCGCCATCTTCACGCACGTGGCCGACAGGATTCCGGGGGGCAGCTTCGATCGCAACAAGATCCGCGTCAGCGTGCATCCGGAACACGTCGATGTCTGGTACTGGACCATCCCGTTCTCCAACGGGCGTTGCTCACAGGGCGTGGTGGCCGAGAAGTCGTTCCTCGACCAGTACGAAGGCGATGAAATGACTCGCCTCAGGCAGCTCGTGGCCGAGGAGCCGGGCCTCGCGAAGCTGCTGAAGGATGCCGAGTGGGACACGCCGGCCCGCCAGATCGTCGGCTATTCGGCCAACGTCCGGTCGCTCTGGGGCAATGGCTATGCACTGCTCGGCAATGCCGGCGAATTCCTCGACCCCGTGTTCTCGTCGGGCGTGACCATCGCGTTCAAGTCGGCCAGCCTCGCCACCGCCTGCGTGGCGCGCGCGTTGGCCGGCGAAACCGTTGACTGGGAGACCGAGTACGCCAGGCCGCTGAAAGCAGGCGTTGACTGCTTCCGTGCCTTTGTCGAGGCATGGTACGAAGGCAGCTTCCAGAAGCTTATCTTCCATCCCAACGCGCCCACCGACATTCGCGACATGATCTCGTCGATCCTGGCGGGCTATGCCTGGGATCTGAACAATCCATTCGTGACGGAGTCGCGCCGTCGGCTGAGCGTGCTGGAGCAATTTTGCGACGATTGAGGCTGCCCGCCGCGCTGGCGACGCTCGCGATGCTGGCCGCCTTGGCCGCGTTAGCGGTGCTGGCGGGCTGCGCCACCGTCGCCCCGACG
>NZ_ANKP01000179.1:0-8216 GCF_000319775.1 Cupriavidus sp. HMR-1 | reverse complement strand
AGGGCGTCGTACCCGGTCGGGCACACGGGCAAGCGCCCGGCGCGGCCGAGCTGACCCGCGCGCCACAGCCCGGGGTAGCGGTGCTCGAGTTCGCTCACCGATGCACGGGGCGCGGAGGAGGAGGAAGCCGCATGGCCCGCCACGACTGTCGGCGGCGTGACATGCGATGACACGGTCATGATGTGGATGAAGAGGCGCAATCGACTGGCGTTGCCCTCGTATTTTTACGAATACTGTATATTTATACAGTATCGAGACCGATGCAAGCCTGCAGCACGAATGTGGCGCGCTCACCGCCTGGAATGTGCGCTTGTCAGCGAACTGCCACGGATTCCCGGCACGAATGCAAACAAATGTCATGCACGATTGTGCAGTCCGGGGCAGGTACGCAAAATGCGCGACATGAAACAACGGAATACGCGCGATTGCGTGCATCTGCTGATCGATGGTCTCAAGCGTCAAGGTCCGCTGCGCCGTGACGTGATGGCCGACGCGTGTGGTCTCACCCCCGAGGAAACCACGCGCGCGCTGAAGGCCGCGCGCCAGATGAGCGTGGTCGATCACGTGCCCTACGGTCCCGGCACGTTGCCCGCCGCCATCGTCTACCAGCTCACGGGCCGGCAGCTCCCGCCCGCCCGCAAGAGCACGCGCGTACCGCGCGCGCCCGACGACCGCTTCCAGCCGCTGCTGGAGGCCTGGTGGAACAGCAGCGAACTCGATCACGTCGATCGCGCGTAACCACGCTCATGCGCTCGCCGGCCCGCACCGGGGAGCTGGGGAGACTTCAATCGGGAATCAGGAGCGGGGCTGTCTCACGATGACCGACTCGATGGCCGATTCAATGACCGATTCAATGGCTGATTCGGCGCCGTGACAGGCCGCGTAATGGTCGCAGCCCTCGCACGAGGGCTCAGGGCAAGGATGAATGTCGAGCCGCTCGCAGACGCGGTGATAGAAGAACTTCTTCCATTTCATGTCCGTGGTATTGGCCGCGAAGACCGGCCAGAAGACCTGCCGCAGCAACGCGGACACATCGTCGCGCCCGGACAGGCCCATGTCCTGCCACAAGTGCGTATGGCCAAAGCAGCCGCAGGCCAGCGCGTGCGCGGCCCAATGCACCAGCATCCCTGCCGCGCCCGGCGCGCAGCCGTCCTCGAGCATCTCCACCAGATCGGCGAATTCGCACGGCAGGCTGTCCGGCGCCTGTGGTGGAACATCTGGCGCCCACCCCGCCTGCGCGGCCCCGGGAAAGCAGTGATCCAGCATGTGCCGGAACGCGTCCGGCGGCAGGCCGAGCCATTGCGCGAAGCGCGGCAGGCGCCCCGCGCAGGCAGACTCCAGCACCCCGGCCAACGCCCGTGTAACGGGATCGCCGGGTTGGGCAGCAAAGGCATCCAGCAACAGCAGTGAGCGGTTCATCGTGGCAGCAGTACGGCAGCGCGCCCGCGGAATGGCGGGCATCGCATCGCAATATAACCACGTATATAACGCCAGTCAAACCGCGAACGGCGTCCTACTTCTCGCGACGATAGCGAGCCTGCACGATCTGCATCCACTCGCCGTTGTCGGCCTGCATGAACGACGTCAGCGTGCGGTGATCGTCATCCACCAGGGCCACAACATCGCGGTACTTCGCCGTTTTTCCCTCGATCATATTGCCATCCGGGCCGAACGCCGGGCCATCGGCACGCAGCGTGAGCGTGCGCCCATCGGCCTCGAGATCGCCTTCGTAGACCCACATGTGGGTCATCATCGAACCGATGAACGTGCCGACGAAATGCTTGCGAACGGGGTCGTAGCCGAGCGTCATGATCGTGACCGCCGACCCGCATCCCGGAAACTCGCCCTCCGCACGCGCCTGCACCCAGACGTCGCCCACCTGGCTGACCTGCTCGGGGATCTTCCATTTTTCAGGCGGCGCCTCCGGGCCCATCTGGGCCTCGCCTTCGCCTACCCACCTGCCGACGAGCTTCTGTAGCCAGCGGTGTTCGTTGGTCGCTTCGATCTTCATGCAAACGCCTCCTTGTGAGTTGCGCCGCTACTTGTGTACGGCGTACACAAAAGGTTAGAAGACGGGGTCGTCGATGTCCAACAAAAACCCGCAAGATGACAAAAATGTCATCTTGCGGGTTTCCGGTGTGGCAGGGTCAGCGCGGAAATTACTGGGGCAAACGCACCTTCGGCACGATGAACTGGTTACCGGGGGCGCGCATCACATCGCACTGCGCCTCGCCCTTGCGGGCCTGTCCGGACTTGTCCACGTACTCGATGCTGCCGACCACGCTGTAGACGTCTTCGGCCACGCGGCGAGTGGTGCCTCGCACCCAGCGAAACTGGTCGGGATTCGGCAACGCGGCCTTCACTGCGTTCATGCAGGCACCGGGCGCCTCGGGCGCTTCGGGCTTGCCGCCGCGCTGGCCCAGCTCGACGTTGACGGGCGCGTCGGCCGAGGATGCGGCAGGCGCCGCCATCGCGGTCACCGGCAGCGCGATCAATGCGAGCGCCGTCAGCACGCGGCGCGCTTGGATCGTCATGGTATGCACTCCAAACAAAAAAAGGCCGGCACGCGCGTTGCATGCCGGCCGGTTGCCATTGTACTGGCGTACGGATCGAATGTTCCGGGTCGCGTTACACCGACTACACCGACATGTCGCGCGGCTCCGGCTTGCGGTCATCGAACCAGCGGTACAGCGTGGGCACCATGACCAGCGTGAGCAGCGTCGACGTAATCAGCCCGCCGATCACCACCACCGCCAGCGGGCGCTGCACCTCGGAGCCTGGACCCGTCGAGAACAGGAACGGCACCAGACCCAGCATGGCGATCGTCGCGGTCATCATCACCGGACGGAAACGCTGCGTGGCGCCGCGCACCACCGCGTTGCGCAGCGACATGCCCGACTCGCGCAATGTGCGGATGTACGACACCAGCACCACCCCGTTCAGCACCGCCATGCCCCACAGCGCGATAAAGCCCACCGACGCCGGTACGGACAGGTACTCGCCCGTGACGAACAGCCCGATGATGCCGCCGATCGATGCAAACGGCAGCACCGTGATGATTAGCGTGGCATAGCGCACCGAATTGAACAGCAGGAACAGCAGGAAGAAGATCGCGGCGATGGTAATCGGCACGATGATCTTCAGGTGGCCCATCGCGCGTTCCATGTTCTGGAACTGGCCGCCCCACTCGAAGTAGTAGCCCTCGGGCAGCTTGACCTTGCTCTCGGTGGCGGACTGCAGTTCGGCCACGAAGCCGCCGAGATCGCGATCCTTCACGTTGATCATCACCACCACGCGGCGCTTGGCCATTTCGCGGCTGATCTGCGCCGGGCCATCGGTCACTTCGATCTTCGCCACGCTCTGCAGCGGCACCTGCACGCCGTCGGGCGCCGATACCAGCAACTGGCGAATCTCCTGCACGTTGCTGCGGAATTCCTCAGGCAGGCGTACGGCCGCCGCAAAGCGACGTTCGCCTTCGAAGATATCCGTGGCACGCTTGCCGCCGATGGCAATCTCGATGATGTCGTGGATGTCCGACACGTTCAGCCCGTAGCGCGCAATCGCCTGACGGTCGATCTCGATCGACAGGTACTGCTGGCCCGAGATCCGCTCGATACGGATGTCCTGCGACCCCTGGATGCCACCTGCCACGCGGGCGATCTGGCCGGCCAGGTCACGCAGCGTCTCCAGGTCGTCGCCGAAGATCTTCACGGCGATATCGGAACGCACGCCGCTGACCATCTCGTCCACGCGGTCCGAGATCGGCTGCGCCATCACGATCTGCACGCCGGGAATGGCCTTGAGCTTCTCGCGGATCGCGTTGGCGATGTCGTCCTGCGTCCAGCCATCGGGCCACTCGTCGCGGTCCTTGAGGCTGGCGATCGGCGTCGATTCGTTCTGGCCCTGCGGGTCGGCCGGGCTTTCGCCACGACCCACGCCCGAGACCACCGACTTCACGCCCGGCACTTCGAGCACCAGCTTGTTGGCCTGTTTCTCCAACTTGATCGACTCTTCCAGCGAGATGTTCGGCACACGGTCGATAGCCGGCACGATCGAGCCTTCCTTCATCTCCGGAATGAACGATGTACCAAGCAGCGGCACGATCATCAGCGTGGCGATGAACACCCCCACCGCCGACAGCACGGTCTTCTTGCTGTTTGCCAGCGACCAGTGAAGCATGCGCAGGTAGTAGCGCTTCATGAACGCGATGACGCGCGTGTCGTGTTCGGCGCCGCCCTTGAGCAGGTACGACGACAGCACCGGCGACAGCGTCAACGACAGGAACAGCGAGATCGCCAGCGCGATCGAGATCGTGAAGGCCAGCGGCGCGAACATCTTGCCTTCCATGCCGGACAGCGTCATCAGCGGCAGGAACACCAGGATGATGATGCCCACGCCCACGATCACCGGCGTGGCCACTTCCTGCACCGCCTTGACCAGCACCTGCGTGCGCGTCAGCCCGGTTTTCTCCGCGTGACCGAGCCGCTCGAACGCGTTCTCGACCACCACGACCGAGCCGTCGACCATCAGGCCAATGGCGATGGCCAGCCCCCCCAGCGACATCAGGTTGGCAGACAGCCCCACCTGGTTCATCACCATGAACGTCAGCAATGGTGTCAGCACCAGCGTGGCCAGCACGATCACCGAGGACCGCACGTCGCCCAGGAACAGGAACAGCACGATCACCACCAGCACCACGCCTTCGAGCAGCACCTTGGTGACGGTCCACAGCGCGGAGTCCACCAGTTCGCTACGGTCGTAGTACGGCACGATCTGCAGCTTGCCCGGCAACATGCCACGCTCGTTGATGTCCGCCACGCGTGCCTTGACGCGGCTCACCACTTCCTTGGCGTTGCCACCGCGCATCATCATCACGATGCCGCCAACGGCCTCGGTCTGGCCGTTCTTGACCAGCGCGCCCTGGCGGACCTCGTGGCCGATCGTCACCTGCGCCACGTCGCGCAGGTAGACCGGCGTGCCATTGATCTCCTTGAGCACGATGCTGCCGATATCGTCGACACCCTTGGCCAGGCCCACGCCGCGGATCAGGTACTGCTCGGCGTAGTGCGGCAGCACGCCACCGCCGGAGTTGGCGTTGTTACGCGCCAGCGCCTGGTAGACCTGCTGGATGTTGATGCCGTAGTGGCGCATCCGCTCCGGATTGACCAGTGCCTGGTACTGCCGCACGAAGCCGCCCTGCGAGTTGATTTCCGCCACGCCCGGGATCGAGCGCAGCAGCGGCCGCACCACCCAGTCCTGCGCGATGCGGCGCTCCGACAGTTCCTCCTGCGTCAGTTCGCGGTCGCCGTCGTCGGCGCGGTCCAGCGTGTACTGGTAGACCTCGCCCAACCCGGTGGAAACCGGCCCGAGCACCGGCGTCACGCCCTCGGGCATTCGGCCGGAAACCTCGATCAGCCGCTCCATGACGAGCTGCCGCGCGAAGTAGACGTCGGTCTTGTCCGTGAACACGAGCGTGATCAGCGACAGGCCCGCCTTGTTCAGCGAGCGCATCTCCTCGAGTCCGGGCAGGCCCGTCATCGACATCTCGATCGGCACCGTGACAAAGCGCTCCACTTCCTCAGGCGAGCGTCCCGTGGCTTCCGTGGCAATCTGCACCTGGACGTTGGTCACGTCCGGGAACGCATCGACGGATAGCTTCCCGGCCGCACGCAGGCCAAAGAAGAACAGCACCACGGCGATCACGCACACCACTAGCCGCTGCTTGATCGCGGCTTCAACAAGCGATGTCATCATGGCCGGTTACCCCTGCTCCTGCTGCTTGCGCTCGTTGTCCAGGTGGAACGCGCCTTCCACGACCACGCGGTCGCCAGGCTTGATGCCGCTCTGGACCACACGCATGCCGTCGCTCTCCGGGCCCAGCTTCACCTTGGTCAGGCGGTACTGGCCGTCGCTAACCTCCACATAGACCTGTTCATCGTTGCCTTCACGGACCACGGCCGAACCCGGCACCACCAGCAGTTCCACCGGTTTGGCGGCGATCAGCATGGTGGCGAGCATGGCGGGCTTGAGACGGCCATCCTTGTTCTGGAGTTCGGTACGAACCAGCACCGTGCGCGACTGCGGATTCACGGTCCGGCCCACGTAGATCAGCTTGCCCGTGATGCGGCCATTGCTGTTGGCGAGTGACGGCACCTCGATATCGACGCTCTGCCCTTCGGCCACCTGCGCAGCCTGCTGCTCGGGCACCTCGGCGACGACCCACACGCGCGACAGATCGGCCACCGTGTACAGCGCGTCAGCCGGCTGCACCACCTGGCCCTGCGCCACGTTGCGCTCGACCACCGTGCCGTTGATGCTCGAGAACACCGGCGAGTACGACTCGATGCTGCCGCTCTTCGCCAGCGTGGCGATCGACGCGGCGGACATGCCGAGCACGCGCAGTTGATCGCGGTAGGCACGGGCCTCCGCCGCGGCAATCGCGTATTCGCTTTCGCGGCGCTGCAGTTCGGCACGGCCAATCACATCGGCGGCGAACAGTTGCCGCGCGCGCTCCGCATTGCGGGACTGCAGCGTGTTCTGCGCCTCGGCCTTCAGGAAGGCCATCTGGGCAGCGCCCAGTTCGCTACTGTGCAGACGGGCCAGCACCTGGCCCGCCTTGACCTCCTGGCCGAGCACGGCATAGAGATCGGTCACGCGGCCAGTCACGCTGGCGCCGATGCGCGAGACGCGCTGCTCGTCGAAGTCGATACGGCCCGCCACGCGCAACATCTCGCTGAATGGGGACGCGGCAACCGGCGCCACCTTGAGTGTGCGCTTGAGGTTCTCCGCGGGCTTGACGATGCCAGGTGGCAACTTTGGCGCCTCGGCGGCCGGGGCGGGGTCATCGGAACAGCCGGCCAGCGACAGCATCATCACGGCGGCGGCTGCAAAGGAAAGCAGGAATTGGGGACGCATGATCAGTTCAGATTCGGGAGATCGGGCATGGACGACGCCGGGGCGGTATTGACGCCCGGCGAGGCCGACATGAGCTTGTCAATCTGGATGGCGGCGACTTGCAGTTCGTACTGCGCGGCAATCAGCTCGCTGCGCGCGCTACGCAGCACGCGCTGGGCGTCGAGGTAGTCGAGAATGCCGCGCTCGCCGAAGCGATACGCGGACTCAGCCACGCCCAACGCCGACTCGGCCTCGCGCACGATGCCCGATTCGAGCGCCGTCACCTGGGCCTGCGCGATCTCGTATTGGCGATAGGCGGTGTCGAGTTCCTGCATCAACTCGAATTCACGCGCTTCGAGCGCCGTGCGGGCCTGCGTGGCCTGCGCCGTCGCCTCGCCCACCGGGCCGCTGCGGCGATCCCAGATCGGAATCGTCATCACCAGGCCAATCTGCGAAACATTGTTGTCGGGCTGCCGCTCGGAGCTGGCACGCACCGCCACCTCGGGCCAGCGCAGCGCGCGCTGGTAGTCCACGCCCAGCTTCGCGCGTTCCAGCTCGCTGCGGCGCTGGGTCAGTTCCGCATTGCTGGCCTGCAGCGTGTCGCGCAACGTTGCCAGCGGTGGCATGTCGGGCGCGTGCCCGAGGCTGCCGTCCAGCGCGAAGCGCGCGGGCATTACGCCTCCCACCTGCTGGCGCAGCGTGGCCTTGGCCTGGTCGACACGCAGCTCGGCCGTCTGCAGCGTCTTCTGCGCAGCCAGCAGTTCGGTGTCGGCCTTGATCAATTCATAGCGCGGGGCCTCGCCGACGTTCACGCGCACCTTCGCGCGCTCCTGGATCTGACGCGTCATGTTCAGGTCCTCGCGCGCGGCGGCCAGTTCGGTCTCGCGGCGCAGCACCTGGTAGTACGACGTCTTCACGCGCGCAGCCAGGTCGCTGCGGAAGCCTTGCCGCATTGCCTCGGACGCCTCCAGGCCACGGCCCGCCATCTGCTCGCGCAGATTGCGCTGGTTCGGGTAATCGAGTTTCTGGACGATTGCGTACGACGGCGCATTGCCGCTGGTCACGCCCGGCTGCTTGCCGGACAGGCGCCCATACATCACTTCCACCTGCGGGTTCGGATACGCACGGGCGCTGGTAATAGCAGCCGTGGCAGCATCCACATTGGCCTGCGCGGCTTCCACGCCCTTGTTGGTCGACTGCGCCAGTTGTAGCAACTGCGGCAGGTCGAACGTGTCGGGGGCTGGCGTGGTAGCGCGCGGCATGGCCCTGGCGGCGAGCTTCGCCGCTTGTGGCGAGGCAGCCCCGGGGGCGGCGGTAACGCC
>NZ_ANKP01000178.1:0-2839 GCF_000319775.1 Cupriavidus sp. HMR-1 | reverse complement strand
AGCGTGCCGGGTACGGCGCCACGCCGGTGGTCGAAGCGGCTGCCGCAGCGGTGGGTACGGCCGAGGCGGGTCCCGGTTTCTGGGCCGGCCCGTGGCCGGTGGTGATCTCGGCCGCGCTGTCGTTGCCGCTGGTGATGCCGATGGTGCTCGAATGGTTTGGCATCCACGCGATGCTGCCGGGTTGGGTGCAATGGGCGCTGGCCACGCCGGTGCAGTTCGTGTTCGGCTGGCGCTTCTACAAGGCGGGCTGGAAGGCGGTGCGCGCCGGTGCCGGCAATATGGATCTGCTGGTCGCGCTCGGCACCTCGGCGGCGTACTTTCTGTCGATCTGGCAGATGGCCGAGGCTGGCGATGCCATGCCGCATCTCTATTTCGAAAGCGCGGCCGTGGTGATCACGCTGGTGCGGCTGGGCAAGTGGCTCGAGACACGGGCCAAGCGTCAGACGGCCGACGCGATCCGTGCGCTGGCTGCCTTGCGCCCCGATACCGCGCAGGTACGCCGCAACGGCGTGGAGCAGACCGTGCCGCTGGCCAGCGTGCGTGTTGGCGATGAGATCGTTGTGCGTCCCGGCGAGCGGATTCCAGTAGACGCCGATGTCGTGGAAGGCAGCAGCCAGGCCGACGAATCGATGCTGACCGGGGAATCGGTACCCGTGCCCAAGCAGCCCGGCGACAGGTTGACCGGTGGCTCGATCAACTATGACGGGTTGCTCGTGGCACGCACGGCGGCCGTCGGCGCCGAGACCGTACTGGCGAAGATCATCCGCATGGTCGAACATGCCCAGGCCGCGAAGGCGCCGATCCAGCGCATGGTTGACCAGGTCAGCGCGGTATTCGTACCCATCGTGCTGGTCATCGCGCTGGCGACGCTGCTTGGCTGGGGCCTGGTCATGGGCGACTGGACGACCGCATTGCTCAATGCCGTGGCGGTGCTCGTGATCGCCTGCCCGTGCGCGCTGGGTCTGGCCACGCCGACCGCGATCATGGCGGGCACTGGCGCGGGCGCCCGGGCGGGCATCCTGATCAAGGACGCGGAGGCGCTCGAGGTGGCGCATCGCGTATCGGTAGTGGCTTTCGACAAGACCGGGACGCTAACCGTGGGCAAGCCCGAGGTGGTGGCGCTGCATGCCGCCGATGGCGATGAGCCCGCATTGCTCGCGAAGCTGGCCGCACTCCAGGCCGGCAGCGAGCATCCGCTGGCGCGCGCGGTGACGACGCTTGCCACGGCACGTGGCATCACCGCGCCAGCGGCCACTGACGTGCGCGCGCTGCCAGGACGCGGTATCGCCGGCATCGTTGCATGGCAGGCGCTGCAACTCGGCAGCGATGGCCTGCGTGCCTCGTTGCAGGCCGATGCGGGGGCGCTGCAGACCGATGCCGAGCGGCTGCGTGGCGAAGGCCGCACCGTCTCCTGGCTGATCGATACAGACCAGCGCCGCGTGCTGGGACTGGTGGCATTCGGCGACGCGATCAAGCCGGGCGCCGCTGCCGCGATCGCACGCCTGCGTGAGGCCGGCATCCACACGGTGATGCTGACGGGCGACAACGCAGGCGCCGCGGCGCGTGTGGGTGAGCAACTGGGGCTCGACGAAGTGCAGGCCGAGGTGATGCCGGAAGACAAGGCGGCGCGCGTCGTCGCGCTCAAGCGAGGTGGCGAAGCCGTGGTGGCGATGGTGGGCGACGGCATCAACGATGCCCCCGCGCTGGCGGCGGCCGATGTCGGCATCGCCATGTCCACCGGCACGGACGTGGCGATGCACGCGGCCGGCATCACGCTGATGCGGGGCGACCCGGCGCTGGTTGCCGACGCGCTTGCCGTGTCGCATCGCACGGTGCGCAAGATCCGCCAGAACTTGTTCTGGGCGTTCATCTACAACGTGATCGGCATTCCGCTCGCGGCGGCCGGTCTGCTCAATCCAGTCGTGGCGGGCGCCGCCATGGCGTTTTCAAGTGTCAGCGTGGTCAGCAACGCACTGCTGCTGCGCCGCTGGCATCCGCTCGCAGGCAGTGGCCACAAGGAGGTAACGCAATGAACATCGGAGAAGCCGCGGAAGCCTCGGGCGTTTCCGCCAAGATGATTCGCCACTACGAGTCGATCGGACTAGTCGATGCGCCGCCGCGCAGCGAGGGTGGGTATCGGCGGTATGACGAACGCGCGGTGCACACCTTGCGCTTCGTGCGGCGGGCCCGTAATCTCGGATTCTCGCTCGACGAGATTCGCGGTCTGTTGTCGCTCTGGCATGACCGGGCGCGCGCCAGCGCGGATGTGAAGGCGCTGACGCTCAAGCACGTGGCCGACCTGGAAGTCCGCATCGCCGAACTTGCTGCGATGCGCGACACGCTGCGGTCGCTGGCCGAAGCGTGCACGGGCGATGACCGGCCCGACTGCCCGATCCTGTCGGATATGGCCCGTGCCGACAGCGAGGATCGCCCGGCCTGCCATCACTGAGTGCTGGCGGCTCGGGGCCGGGGGAGCGCAGGCGTCAGCGGTACCGAAGGATCCAGATCCAGATAACCAACAACAAGCAGGCGTACCCGACGAGGAGACGTGTGGGATGAATGAACCTGTGACCGCCGCTGGCCTGCCAGGCGCGCGCGAATCCGCCGTAACCGGAGCCGTACCCACCGAGACACGCCAACGAATGCGCGATGGCACCGAGCTGCTGCTGCGCACCTGGCTGCCCGATCCCCAACGCTTTGCCGAGCCGCTTGGCACGGTGCTGCTGGTGCATGGGCTGGCCGAGCATAGCGGGCGCTATGGCCATGTTGCAGCAGCGCTCTGCGCGCTCGGCCTGCGCGTGCGGGCCTACGACCATCGCGGCCACGGCGCGAGTGGCGG
>NZ_ANKP01000177.1:0-6367 GCF_000319775.1 Cupriavidus sp. HMR-1 | reverse complement strand
GCGGCGAAGTGCCGGGGAACTACAATCCCGCCGAGGCGCAATACGTCGATTTCCTGTGCGAGGCGCTCGAACCCATCGTTGCAGGGCTGGTGCCCGGCGGTAGCATCGTCCTCAACGTGTCGAACGACATCTTCGAGCCGCGCAGTCCGGCCCGCTCTCTCTATATCGAGCGCCTGACGCTGGCATTGCACGACCGGCTCGGCCTGTCGCTGATGGGCCGGGTGCCCTGGGTGAACTACAGCAAGCCGCCAGGGCCCACGCGATGGGCCTGCGTGGAACATGTCCAGCTCACATCGGCTTACGAGCCCGTGCTCTGGTTCACAAACGATCCCGCCTGCGTGCGGGCCGATAACCGCCAGATTCTCCAAGCCCACACCGAACGGCACCAGCGACTGATCGCCGCCGGCGGGGAGCAGCGCAACGCTGTGTACGGAGATGGCGCCTATCGCATTCGGCAGAGCGCCTTCGGCAACCAGACGGCCGGGCGGCTGCCTCGGAACGTCATCGAGCGCGGCCACAGCTGCTCGGACACTCGCGCCTATCGCCGTGCCGCCCAGGCACTCGGCTTGCCGACCCACGGCGCCATGCAGCCTACCGACATCCCCGACTTCTTCACGCGGTTCCTGTCCCAGCCAGGCGACCTTGTGGTTGATCCATTTGGCGGGACGATTCGCACCGGCCTGGCCGCCGAGAGGTTAGGTCGGCGCTGGATCGCAACGGAATGGATCCTGCAATACGCGCGCGGTGCCGCCGAACTGTTCCGCCAGTTCGACGGCTTTCAGATGCACCCGGCCATGCAATGGGCCACTCAACCCAAACGACAATGACGCAGCACGACGACAACGAACGCGAATACCCCGAACCCGAAACCGTCCTTGCCATCCGCGGTGCCATCGCCACCGGGCAGCTGGGCGGCCCCATGGGTCCGCCTGGCCACTGGCTTAATGAATTCTGGCAGATTGGCGCCGCGCTGCGCGACCATGCCGAAATCCTGCAGGGCTTCGAGGACACCGCGCTGCAGGAACTCCTGAATACGACGGCGGACTATCTGGCGACCGACGTCCCTTAGCCCGGCCGCCTTTCGCACAGTCCGTCGCGCCCGACCGTTGGGCACAGGATGCGGGCAGGCATAATGCCGGCATTTCCCGATCCTGATTCTCCCCATGCCCAGCGGCCTCCTCCAATGCGCCCACTGCGACGGCGCCCCGACCTACATCTCTGGCCGGCTCCAGGCAGTTATCGTATGTGAAGAATGCGGCATTTCTACGCCTCCTGTTCGCCTGGACTCTGCGGACAAGGACACCGCGTTCACGACGCTCAGCGCGATCTGGAATAGCCGCGTCGAGCACCGCCCAGCCGACCAGAACGCGGTCTCAATGATGTCGCGGCGCGCGCTCACCGCATCGGACATCCCCTACTTCCTGAATCTGCTGGCGGCAACGACCTCCGACTGGGAGACGGTCGGACCCAAGTTTGCCGCCATGGCCGCGGCGCTTGCCCAGCCAGGGTACGAGTTCAAGCACGTAGATCCACCGGAGACCGTGATCTCCCAGGCGGCGAGATACCAGAAACTGTTGAAGCGCGCGAAGATCATCTATATCGATGGCGCACCGATGATCCGCTTCGATCATGTGCCGGCACTGTGCGCGGAGATCGCCGAAGAATCCCTCGCCGACAAGGACTGGCCGCTTCTGGATCTGCACGAGTTCATTGGTAAGGCTATCGATGGCCTCCCCGATCACTGGCAGCCTTGACTTTGGCCCAGAAAGGGCAAGCTGGGAGCGTGTTCAATGACGCCCTCCCAGCAATGATCCGTCAACTTACCGTCGCCCTTCTCCTCGCCGTCACCGCGGCAGCCGCCTCCGCCAAGGACGCCGCGCAATGCGGAAACATCCTCGAGGCCGGCAAGCCGGCGGCCAGCCGTCCTGCCGCCAACACCAAGCTGCTCTGCTACCGCGCGTACGCAGTCCTCTACTCGCCGCAGACCCGCACGGCCCTTTGGTCCGCCGAACACCTGACCGCCGCCGCGGCGGATGCGGCCCGCACATTGCCGCGCGACAGTGATTTCTATGAAGAAGATCGCTTGCCGGCTGGCGAGCGTGCGCAGCTGCGAGACTTCGTACGATCTGGATACGACCGTGGCCACCTTGCCCCGAGCGGTGATTTCGGAGACAAGGCGTCTCAGGCCGAAAGCTTCAGCCTCGCCAACGTCGTGCCTCAGAACAGCACGTCGAACCGGAGGACCTGGAGCCATATCGAGACATCGACGCGCAAGCTCGCGCGTCAGTATGGCGCCATCCATGTCGTGACCGGTCCGGCATTCACCAATGCCGCCCGAATGCTGAACGGCCGCGTGCGCATCCCGGACTATTTGTGGAAGGCAATCTATGTGCCGGGCGTCGGCGCTGCGGCCTACGTCGTCCGTAACGATGCGACGCAAGCCTACAGCGTCATCAGCATTAGCGAACTGTCGCACTTCACCGGCATCGATCCGTTCCCCGCTCTGGCGCCGACAAAGCGAGGCGTCGCATTGGATCTACCGCCGCCGACACCCCATCCGGGGGAGAAGGCGGCTCGCCGTGTCGCATTTGCCTGGCTTGTTGGAAACGACAAAGCAGGGGATGCGGCTGAATCCCTCGGTGGGCTGGTTCAGCACGCCGGTGCGCTGGCCACGCTCATGCTGGCCTACGCGCGGTAGCATCCCGCCGGAAGGAACATGTTCCTTTCAAAAAAGACGAAAGGCGCGCCTTTTGACGCGCCTTTCGCTTTCATACTGGCCGATTTACAGTCAGCCTCGTGCCCAAAGCCACGTTCCGAGGCCGAAGTACAACGATAGCGGGATGGATGCCCCCGCCAGCGAAGCCAGAACGAAGCGGAGCCGGGAAGGGCGCCGCGGCGCGCGCGCAAGCTCGATAGCGCGCCAGCGGACATTGTCCACCATGTCCCGTACCTTCGGGTCCACCGCGGACTCGTCGAAGCCCGCCAGCCACACCATGTCGGAGTTGTGAATCTCGCCCACGAACATCGATATCTCACTGCCCCCCAACACCCTCGCCCGTTCCACTGCGAACTCCAGCATGAAGACGCTTCGCAACGGGATGTTGAGCTCAGGCTCGATCATCGCAAGCCAGCGCCAATCAGGATCCGGAAACACAGGCCCGCAGCGATCACCCACGCCCGCCCGCCGCCGGCAATTCTCCACGAGATAGGCGTAGGGCTCCGGAAAGCCGGCAATCCTGCGCCGCTCGTCGGGCGAGAGCGCATGGAAGGCGGCAGAGCCACCGATGTCCTGGAGACGACGAAACCCGTTCGCTCCGAAGCGGTCCGCCATCGTCCGCCGCTCGCGCCGCATGCCGGCGGCCACCATAAACATGCGCATCGGCGTGAGAGCGGCTTTGAACTGCATCCGGAATGCATCGCGCAGTGGGATCTCTGTCCAGTCGTCCATCTCGACCTGGATGCCCCGGTACAGCTTCGCGAACTTCGTCTCGCCAAAGACAAGCTCTCCCGGGGCATTCTCGATCGCGTCTTCGACCAGAGCTTTGTACTGGCGATTGGTGCCGCCCGTCAGACCATGGAGCACGCCATAGACATGGCAAGTGACGCCGCGATATCGGATCGTCGCCGCATCGAGGCGTTGCGGGATCTCCGCGGTGCCGGCGAGCAGCTCCGCGACCGGCACGTATTGTGGGGAGGCCGCATGCATCGCGTCACCGGCCACCGGCGCCCCCGTTGACCGCGTCCTTGAATCGCTGGCCCGCCTTGAACTTCACGGTCTTGGCTGCCTCGACCCGGATCTCCTCGCCGGTGCGCGGATTGCGCGCCATGCGTTCGCCACGCTCGCCTTTGCTGAAGGTACCGAAGCCGATCAGGCTCAGGGTTTCGCCGCGGCCTACCGCCTCGACGATGGCATCGAGCGTTGCATTGAGGACGTGCTCGGCCTTGGTCTTCGTGAGGCCGTCGACACTGCGCGCAACGGCGTCGACCAGTTCGGATTTCGTCATGAGGGTAGATCTCCTTTCGAGTTGAATGTGCCAGGGTATTCAAGCACGCCCCGACTACATCGCCTGCCTTGAAAGACCCACCAATTTCATGAACTTTCGGCGCTGGAGCCCGCCTCTCCCCCTATCGGCCGCGCAGGCAGCTCCGCAAAGTCCTTCAAACCACCGAGGTAAGCGCGCCCCTGGCATGCGAGACTAAGATGCGCGACGTCGGCCTGCTTAAGCGCTACACCCAACGCCTTTCCCAACACATCGCCCTTCTCCGACGGCATGGCGGACGAAATGCGGAAAATCGTTCCCGCCTCAGTATCGTGATCCTCGAGCTGCCACCCGGCCCCGCTCAACCGCCGCCTGGCTGACAGTGCGAAGTGCATCGATACCAGGTCACTCAGATAGGCGCCAACCGCAACGCCGTCACCCCAGATCTCACCGAAGTCGAAGAAAGGGTTGTCCACGATGTACCCTTCGATACCGACCTCGGAAACCTCCAACTCATCGAAGGTATAAAGCAGAATGCCACCCCAACTAGTGCGCAGGCCTCGCCGGCGAGCCGACGGCCACGCCGGGGAGGAAATGGGAAGCCAGGGCCATTCGGCGGTTGAGTTTGCCGCGACGCCATTGGCTAGGATGCGGCGAAGCGCATCGTCAGAGTAGAGTTTGTCTACATACATGGGTCATCTAAGCCTCTGGCAGACTGAGAAACACGCTACAAATATGTCGTGTTACTGCGGAAATAGGGTGAGCATGCTCACACTTTTTGCCACCACCCACAATATCGGCCATTACGTGTCCCGCTTCGACAATACGCGATACAGCTTGGCGCGCGAAATGCCCAATGCCTTCGCCGCAGCGGCTTTGTTACCGTCGGCTTGCGCAATTGCCGCCTCGATCTCTGCGACCGTGGGTTCGGGCCTGTCCTGGGCGCGCTGCGTTGCATACGTCGACAAGTACGCGTTGGCCTTTGTCGCGCGGCTATGGCCTGCGGCCTCCACCACCTTTCGCATGGCCTCGTGGTGCGCAGCCGCGTCCTCAACCTTGCCCCCGCCCTTGACGGCAGCGGGCTGCCCGCTGTGACGCTGGTACATCTGCTGCAGATATTGGTGGCGAAGCCCGTGTGCCGTCACGCCAGCGCCATTCTTGGTGACACCATGCTTCTCCAACACCGTATAGAAACGCCGGCGCCATTGCTTCTGCGTATAGGTCGCCGGGATGAGCGACTCCCTCCCAGGATTGGTCGCTTGCGCCAAGCGCGCGGCCTGCCCTAGCAGGTCGTACTGCCAGTCGAATTCGATAGGCACGCGTCTCGGCCGGCCGCCCTTGGTGCCATCGTGGACATGCAGCATGCCCGATGGAAGGATGTCCAGAGCAGGACGCAGCCGCCAGCTTTCCTTCGCACGCAATCCAAATCCGGCCTCAAGTTTCAGCTGCAGCGCGACGTGCCGATCCGTCACCTCAATCTCGGCAATCTTCGCCAGAGCATCGATCCCCTTGCCTTCCCAGGACCGATCTTCTTTGGCGACGTAGCCGCGAACGTAACCCTCCGGGCGCGCCGTGTAGTCGTCGATCCGCCCCACCATGTTGGCCTTGCCCATCCACGACATGAAGGCGCGCAGATGCGTCAGCCGCAACTCTACAGTGCCGACATTCAGCTTGCGATCTTCTACCCAGTAGCGGACAAGCCAGCGAACGTGCTTCTGCCGGATTGCATACGGCGACGTCACCGCCATGCCACCGATGCGCCGTAACTCCACCATCATCGCAAGAAGCGCCTGCGCCCTCTGGCGTTGAGACATTTGCGAGAGCGACCGGCCGCTGACTCGCGTGCCGCTATGCGGTAGGTGGAGGTGCTCGCTCGCCAACACCGCAAACTCGGCCTTGAAACGCTCGGGGAGGTTGTACTGGTCCAGGATCGGTCGAAGGTTAATTGTCTTCAGCATGAAGGATTCCGATTCGCGCTAAGCGCATACCGCCGGCCGCGCAAATCTGCGCAACCCAATTCTCGGCGGCGCCAACCCCGAATTGGCCCTGCCCGCTTGGTGCACCGGGGTACCACCCCCAGCTTGCCGGCCCACCCTGCCGGTCCTACAACCACTCTTCCGGTCCTTTAGCGATGCCAAACCGATCGGCCCTGAGCATGGAAGCAATGCGTCGTGACCGTCCGCTTCGCGAACACGCAAGGCTCTCGCCTCACGCGCCGCTTACGCGGCCACCCTATCCGGTGCATCTCTGGATGCGAGCCTGCCTTCGCGTGGATTGCGTCCACACGCCTGCGGCCTTTGCCGTGATGGGTGATTACCTGTTGCGCCGTTCTGGTACCGGTGGCGCCCCCCGGATCGATATTTGCTCAGAAGCCTGCGTTCGCCGTC
>NZ_ANKP01000176.1:0-10087 GCF_000319775.1 Cupriavidus sp. HMR-1 | reverse complement strand
AGCCCGCGCGGCTGGGCCGCGCCAATCAGGCTGGTCTTGACCGGCGCCATCGGCGGCGCGCCAAAGTTGCCTTCACCAGCGGGCAGATGCCGCCACTCGTCGCGCGTACGGGCACGCGGCACCGGTCGGCCCTCCACGAAGCTCCGTGACGACATGCCAGAGATCGCGCCAGGTACCTCGCGGTTGTTCCAACGATCCCGATCGCCACGGGCGATAAAGTTGTTGTTGATCGTGACGTTGTTGATGCGCGTGACATAGGTCGGGCTGGCGCGATAGATCGGCCGATACACATCGCGCGGGCCCAACGGATACCAGGCCACCCCCGGCCCGCCGCCGATGCTGATCGTCGCGCTCACGCCACCGACGAATCCGACCACCGCTGGCGCATAGTAAGGCCGCACCGAGATCGGCCCCGGCACCCATCCCCAGCGGTTGCCGAAGTAGGCCCAACGCCCATAGTGAGAAGGCGCGAAGCCCCACGGCGCGTCGTCGACCCAGGTCCAGCCCCAGGGCGCCACCCAGGCCCAGTAGCCCGAACTATAGGGCGCCCAACCGGCTGGCTCGGCGCGAGGAAACCACACCGCGCCATAGCCCGGGTCTTGCTGCCAGTCACCATAGTCGTCCAGCGCGGTATAGCCCGTCATATCGCGCGGAACATAACGCGCCGATACGGACTCATCCTCGCGCGCGTCGCGCGCGGCCGTCCACTGGTCGAAGCTGTCGGGTCCACCAACGTTGCCCGGACCGGCATCCGCGAGATCGGCACCCGCAAAGCGCATCCGCTGCCCACGGCTCATTTCGATCGAACGCGTGTCGCCATAAAGCACGGCGGTGCCGTGGCGGATCGACACCTGCGTCGTGGTGCCGTCGGGGGAAACGTCGAGCCGGTAGTCGCCCGGCTCACGTGGCACAAACGCCAGATTGGGTGTATCAATCTCCACTTGCTGGTCGGGTGGCAGCGCGCGCACGCGCAACTGGAGCGTGCCTTGTGTCAGTTTTACCTGCGTGGTGTGATCGTCGAGGTTCAGCACCCCTGCGGCGGTGCCGCCACCCAGTCGGATCGCAGTGGCGCCGGCGTGAAGTTCCGCTCGGCCGCCCGGATCGACCCAGACCCGGTCGCCAGTGGTCACTGGCCGATTCAGGCCGATCGCAGCCCATTCGTCGGAGCCCGCCGGAGCAAAACTGAGGCCGCCGGCCGCATCGGTTACCGTGGCAATGCGCGAGGAAGGGTCCGCCGACTGTGCAGTTTCCGGGCCGGCGGGCACTCCGGCTCCGCCTTGCCCCTGCTCGATGTAGCCAGGAGGCATGTTCGGGTTATAGCCCTGAGCGCCGGCCGGTGCCTGCGCGAGCAGCGCGGCCAGGCCGAACGCCACAGGCGCCAGCGCGAATCTTGTATGGGATTGCATGTGTGTTACCTGAGTCCGGTGGGCCACCGCGCCCACGCGCGGCCGCCATCGTGGCGACCTGTCAGTGCCACCCTACATCTGATAACGATGCAGAGTTCTACCTGTGTACCGGACTTTGTAAGTACATATTTCCCCGCGGCCCGGCCGGGCGATGGGGGATAAAGGTGGAAACAAATCCGTCGCCGGTGTCAGCGCGGCTGGCGGCGGAGGTGCTCTGTCAGGAGGTCAGCGGACATCGGGCGCCCATAGAGATAGCCCTGCGCCTCGACGCATCCGTTGGCCAGCAGGAATTCCCGCTGGGCGTTGTTTTCCACCCCTTCGGCGACCACGCCGATGCGCAGGCTCTGCCCGACGTTGATGACCGAACGCACGATCGCCGCATCGACACTGTCTTGCGTGACGTTGCGAATAAACGACTGATCGATCTTGAGCCGGTCCACCGGGAAGGATTTCAGGAAGCTCAGAGATGCATAGCCGGTGCCAAAATCGTCGCAAGTCAGCGTCACGCCATCGCGGCGCAGCGCCTGGAGCTGGCCCGACACCTCGTCGCCCTGCTGCAGTGCGATGGTCTCGGTGATCTCGATCTCCAGCCGGTCGGGCGGCAGCTCGAGCGCCCGCAGCACATGGCGGACCTCGGTCAGCAAGCGGCTTTCGGACAGCTGGGCGGCAAACAGGTTGATCGCCACCCGGGGGGCGTCGGGAAACGTCAGCGACCACGCCCGCGCCTGCGCGCAAGCCGTGTGCAGCAGCCACATGCCGACGTCCGCCGCCACGCTGCTCGCGGCCAGGGCGTCGATAAACGCGGCCGGGGCCAGCAGGCCCAGCGTCGGATGCCGCCAGCGCATCAGTGCCTCCGCGCCCAGCACGCGGCCATCCCGCAGGTCCACCTGCGGCTGGTACAACAGTTCGAACTGCCGCTGGGCGTAGGCTTCCCGCAAGGCCTGGACGAGCGACAGTCGCGTCATCACATCCGTGCGCATCTGCGGCTTGAAGAAGCGGATCGTGCGCCCGCCATCGTGCTTGGCCCGGGCCAGTGCCAGGCTGGCGGCTGCCAGTACATCGGAAGTGGTATCCCCGCCGGTCGGCATCACGCACGCGCCCAAGCTGGCCAGCACATGGTGGCGGCGGCCGTTAAGTTCGTGGGGGGCAGACAGCATCGACAGGATGGCGGCGCTCACGTGCCGCACCAGCGTCGGGTCCGAGATGGAGGTCAGCAGCACGGCGAACTCGTCGCCGCCCACGCGGCCAACCACGGCGTCGCGCGGCGCGGCATCGCGCAGCCGGCGGGCAACTTGCTGGAGGATGGCATCGCCCTCCATATGGCCATGCATGTCGTTGAACGCGCGGAAATCGTCGATGCCAACCAGCAACAGGGAAAAGCGGGGCGTCGCCTCGCTATGCAGGCGCGTTTCCAGCCGATTCAAGAATGCCTGGCGAGCGACCACGCCGGTCAGCGGATCGACATCCGCCGGCGGCAAGGCACCAGTCGCCTGCGCCTCCGACTTGGCCACCATCCCTGCCCTATCTGTTGTGATGAACATGTTCCCTGCTCAAGCTATTTGGCAAGTGTGACGAAAACCTTGGAAAATGCAAGCGCTTCCAATTTCCGGCGCAACGGCGCAACGCCCCGGGCACCGCGTTGAAATGGCTTGGGCGTTACAGTACCCTACGCCGCAAAAGGCTACCACCCAAACGAGGGATACCCCCAACTGGGTGACGGCGCCCGCCCCAACGCATGACCCAGCCCGCCCCGAGCCCGGCGGCCTCACCGGAGACGATCCTGATCGTGACCCACTGGACCATCCGCACCCGCATTCTGGCGAGCTTCACCATCATCCTGCTGGTCATGGCACTGATGAGCGGCGTCGCCTACCGACGGCTGTCCGCCATCGAGCACGAAACCACCGTGATGCGCACCGATGCGCTGCCGGGCCTGAACTACAGCGCCGGAATGCGCGGGGTCTGGGGCGAAATCTACGTGCTGGCCTGGCAGACGGTAACCGCGGCCGATGCTCCGCAGCGCGCCCGCCTGCTGACGCAGACGCAGGACGCCATGCAGCGTCTGGACCGTTTGGAGCAGCAGTACGACGCCACCATCGTCCGTGACGACGACCGGGCCCGCTTCCACAACTACCAGGCCGTCCGCGCCCGGTACCAGCAGGCCGCCCAGCCGTACCTTGACCCTGCTCAGTGGAAGGATGCCGCCACAGCCCAGGCCGCCCTGCGCGGCAGCGCGCACGACCTCTGGTCTGATGGCCGGAAGTTGCTGCAGGACATCGTCGACGACAACGGCAAGGTCAATGAGCGGGCCTCCACTGGCATCGTTGACTCGGTGGTAACGGCCAAGGTCAGTATCGAAGTGGCATTCGGCATCGCCGTGCTCGCCGCCCTGATCGCCGGCTATCAATTGCTACGCGCCATTACGGTGCCGATGGGCAAGATCGTCTCGCTGCTGAAGACCATGCGCGGCGGCGACCTGCGCCAGCGGATGGTGCTGCATCGGCAAGACGAGTTCCAGGCCGTGGAGGAAGGTTTCAACCAGATGGCTGACGAGCTGACGTCGCTGGTCGGACAAGCGCAACGCTCGGCAATTCAAGTCACTACCTCGGTCAACGAGATCGCCGCCACGGCGCGCCAGCAGCAGGCCACCGCCACCGAAACGGCCGCCACGACCACGCAGATTGGCGCGACTTCGCGCGAAATCTCGGCTACCGCGCGCGACCTGGTCCGCACCATGAGCGAGGTTTCCCACGCCGCCGACCAGACAGCCGGACTGGCTGGCACCGGTCAGGTGGGTCTGTCGCGCATGGAAGCGACGATGAACCACGTGATGGAAGCCGCCGGCTCGGTTAACTCCCGTCTGGCCACGCTCAACGAGAAGGCCGGCAATATCAACCAGGTGGTGACCACCATCGCGCGCGTGGCGGACCAGACCAACCTGCTGTCGCTGAACGCCGCGATCGAGGCCGAAAAGGCCGGCGAGTACGGCCGCGGATTCTCCGTGGTGGCCACCGAGATTCGTCGCCTGGCGGACCAGACCGCCGTGGCCACCTACGACATCGAACAGATCGTGCGCGAGATCCAGTCGGCCGTGGCCGCCGGGGTGATGGGCATGGACAAGTTCTCGGAGGAAGTCCGCCGCGGCATGTCCGAGGTCACCCAGGTGGGCGACCAGCTTTCGCAGATCATCGGGCAGGTTCAGTCCCTGGCGCCGCGCGTGCAGATGGTCAACGAAGGGATGCAGGCGCAGGCAGGCGGCGCCGAGCAGATCAATCAGGCGCTGATCCAGCTGTCCGAAGCCGCGCAGCAGACGGTGGAGTCGCTGCGTCAGTCCAGCCAGGCCATCGACGAACTGACGCTGGTTTCCAACGAACTGCGCAGCGGCGTCTCGCGCTTCAAAGTCTGAGCAGGCGACCCCGGAGCCGCCATCGCCATGGCCCTTTTCCTGCTCTTCCGCATCGGCGCCGATCGCTACGCGCTCGATAGCGCCGAGGTGGCCGAGGTCCTGCCGCTCGGCCCCGTCAAACAGATACCCGGCGCGCCGGAGTGGGTCTGCGGACTGATGACCCGGCACGGACAGCCCGTGCCTGTCATCGACATCACCGCGCTGGCCACCGGCACACCCGCCACCGCGCGCGCCAGCACCCGCACCGCGCTGGTGCATTATCGGCGCGCGCGCGACGCCGGCACCCAGCCTCGCGTGCTTGGCCTGCGGCTCGAGCACGCCAACGAAACGCTGCGCTGCGATCCCGCATCGTTCATCGATGGCGGCATCGACCCGACACACGCCCGCTATCTTGGACCGGTGCGCCACGATCCGCGTGGCCTGATCCAATGGGTACATGTCGGTGCGCTGCTGCCCGACGCCGTCCACGCCATGCTGTTTTCCGCAACGTCCCCGGCATGACCGACGCCCCCCATCCGCCCACCTTGATCGAGGCGCTGCTGAAGGAACGCATCGGGCTTGATGCCGCATCGGTCGGCCGAGGCACGATCGCGCGCGCGGTGGAAGAACGGCGCCAGGCCCTGGGCGCCGATGACCCCGCGGCCTACTGGAACCTGCTTCATGCGGTGCCGGACGAGCTGCAGGCGCTGATCGAGTCCGTCGTCGTCCCGGAAACCTGGTTCTTCCGGCACCGCGAGGCACTGCTCGCGCTGGCCCGATTCGCCGCGCAACGGGTGTTCGGGGCCGGGGAGCCGATGCTACGCATCCTCAGCCTGCCCTGCTCGACCGGTGAAGAGCCCTATTCGATCGCGATGGCGCTGCTCGACGCCGGGATTCCGGGCAATCGCTTCCGCGTCGATGCCATCGATATCAGCGCACGCGCCCTGGAACGCGCGCGCGCCGCTGTCTATGGCGACAACGCGTTTCGCGGCCAGCCGCTGGACTTCCGTGATCGCTACTTCATGCCGGTCACCGGCACACCGGCGACCTATCAACTGCTGCCAAAGGTCCACAATCAGGTACGGCTGCTATACGGCAACCTGATAGACCCCGACTTGCTGAGGCACGAAGCGCCGTACCACTTTGCGTTTTGCCGCAACCTGATGATCTATCTCGATCCGGCCACGCAGTGCGAAGCGATCCGGACCCTGCGCCGCCTGACCCGGCCAGACGGCATGATCTTCGTTGGTCCCGCGGAAGCAAGCCTGCTGACGCGCGAGGGGCTGGCCGGCGCAGGGGTCCCGCTGGCCTTCGCCTTCCATGCTCAGCCAGCCGCCAGCCCATCGAGCCACGCGCCAGCAGCGCAAATGGTGCTGCCGCCACAGCCCGTGATCACGAGGGCCCGATCGGCCGCCACCACCCCGGCAAGGCACGCAGCGCCCGTGTCGGATGTGGCGACGAGCAGCCCGTCAGCGCAGCCAACACCCGCGCCCAGCCGCGAAGCCGCGCTGGCTGCCATGGCAGCCATGGCCGATCGCGGCGAACTCGATCGCGCCCTGGCGGCGTGCCAGCAATTCCTGGCTGAGCACGGGACATCGGCCGACGGCTGGTGTCTGCTGGGCGTGCTGCACGATGCCTCGGGCCGCGCCACCGAGGCGCACGCGGCCTACCGCAAGGCGGTGTATCTCGACCCTGGCCATGAAGAAGCGCTCTATCATCTGGCCGCCCTGCTCGACAGCGGAGGCGATACCGCCGGCGCGCACCGCTTGCGCGAACGCGCCCAACGTCATGCCCGAATGAGCCATGACTGAACCAAATTCACTGTTGCCCCATGCCGCCCCGGCAAGCGCCATCGACGACTGCTGGCGCCGCATCGGCGTGACCGGCGATCGCACCTGCCCGCTACTCGCCACGCACATCACCTGCAGGAATTGCCCGGTCTACGCCCAGGCCGCCTTGGTGTTGCTCGACACACTGGCCATCGACCCGATCGTCCAGCCTGCCAGCGATAGCGATACGCCCATCGACCCATCGTCAGCCGACCGGCTGGCCGGAGAGTCGTACATGGTGTTTCGCGTCGGCGACGAATGGCTGGCCTTGCCGACGGCCGCGCTGGGCGAAGTCACTGCGCCTGCGCTGGTCCACTCGCTGCCACATCGGCGCCATGCCGCGCTGATCGGGGTAGCGGCCGTGCGCGGCGCGTTGCTGACGTGCATCTCGCTGGCGCTGCTGTTTGGCGAATCCGCTGAATCCGCTGAATCCGCTGAATCCGCTGAATCCAACGGGCGTGGCGGCCAGGATGCCCAGCGCGCGGCGCGCTTCCTGATTCTTGGCCAGGGACGCAATGCGATCGCGCTGCCCGTTGCCGAGGTAGCCGGCGTCGAGCGCGTCACGCAGGATGTCTTGCTGCCCTTGCCGGCGACGCTCGCGCGCGCCTCCGCCCGCTATTCACGCGCGCTGTTCGATTTCAACGGCCACAGCGTCGGTCTGCTTGATGCCGACCTGCTGCGGCAGGCGTTGACCCGGAGCCTGTCATGAATCCGGAACAACTCCGTGATGCCTCGTTGCTGGACCTGTTCGCGCTCGAAGCCGACGCGCAGGCCGATGTGCTCAATGCCGGCCTGCTGGCCCTGGAACGCGATCCCACGGCAGCCGTCCAGCTCGAGGCTTGCATGCGCGCCGCGCATTCGCTAAAAGGGGCCGCGCGCATCGTCGGGCTCGACGGTGGCGTGCGCGTTGCGCATGTGATGGAGGATTGCCTCGTCGCCGCGCAACGTGGCGGCCTTCTGCTGAGCGCCGCCCATATCGATGCGCTGCTGCAAGGCACTGACCTGCTGCAGCGAATCGGCCATCCGCCCGATGGCAACGCCAACTGGCCGGAGCTTGGCGGCAAGGCGGAGATCGACGCTTTCGTCGCCCGTCTCGAGGCGCTGCTCGATGGTGGCGCGGATGTGGCGGCACTGGCAGCACCGACAGTGTTGCCGTCGGCCGCCGAGCCCTCGCCGCCGGAGCCCCCGTTATCCACGGTCGATCGCCCGTCAGCGAGCACCGTCGCGCCGGCGCAGCCACAGGAGTACTCCGGCAACCAGGAACGCATCCTGCGCGTCAATGCCGAACGGCTGGACCGGCTGTTGGCGATGGCCGGCGAGTCGATGGTGGAGACGCATTGGCTACGGCCGTTCGGCGTCGCGATCCAGCAAGCCAGGCGTCAACAGATGCGCGTGATGCAGGCGCTCGATGGCGTTCAGGCGCTGCTCGACAGCCCCGATAGCACCGTGCCACGCTTGCGGGCGGCACTGATGGAGACTCGCCAACTGCTCGAGGACAGCCACGGCCAGCTCACCCAGCGCGTGGAAGAATTCGACCAGTACGATCACCGCCAGAGCGGACTGTCGCGCCGCCTGTACGACACAGCGCTGTCGTGCCGGATGCGCCCGCTGGCCGATGGCATCACCGGTTACTCGCGCATGGTGCGCGACCTGGGCCGCTCGCTCGGCAAGCGTGTCCGACTGGAGTTGTCCGGCGAGCAAACCCAGGTCGACCGGGACATTCTGGAACATCTCGACGCACCGCTGGCTCACCTGCTGCGCAATGCGGTCGATCATGGCATCGAAGCGCCGGAGACGCGCCGCGTCGCCGACAAGCCGGAAGAAGGCCGGGTATCACTCCATGCGTGGCACAACGCCGGCCGGCTTGTGATCGAGATCTTCGATGACGGCGCAGGCGTCGATCTGGAAGCGTTGCGCGCCGCCATCGTGCGGCGAGGCCTCGCCCAGGCGGACACCGTCGCGCGGCTATCGCAAGCCGAGTTGCTCGAGTTCCTGCTACTGCCGGGATTCAGCATGCGCGAGACGGTTTCCGAGGTCTCCGGCCGCGGTGTCGGGCTCGACGCCGTGCAGGACATGGTGCGTGCCGTGCGGGGCAGTCTGAGGCTTTCGCAGCAGCCCGGCAGCGGCCTGCACTTCCATCTCGAGTTGCCGCTGACGCTGTCGATCGTGCGGGCGCTGCTCGTGGAAATCTCGGGCGAAGCCTATGCATTCCCGCTGGGCCACGTGCTGCGTGCCGTGGCCGTGCGCCGCGAAGACATCGAACAGACCGAGCAGCACCAGCACTTCCGCCACGACGGCAGGCCGGTGGGACTGATCAGCGCCGCGCAGGTGCTTCAGCGTCCCGAGCGTGGCCAGGATGGAGATACCGTCCCCGTGGTCGTCATCGGCGAGCAGGATCGCGTGTATGGCCTTGCAGTGGATCGCCTGATCGGCGAGCGATTGCTGGTGGTGCAGCCACTCGCGCAGGCCCTTGGAAAGATCAAGGACATCGCGGCGGGCAGCCTGACCGACGATGGCACGCCGGTCCTGATCTTCGACGTCGAGGACATGCTGCGGTCGGTGGAAAAACTCGTCTCCGATGGCCGCATCGAACGGGTGCGCCATGGCGGCGAGGAAACGACCCAGACACGACGCAAGCGCGTGCTGGTGGTGGATGACTCGCTGACCGTGCGCGAACTGGAGCGCAAGCTGCTGAGCGGACGCGGCTACGACGTGGCCGTCGCGGTGGACGGCATGGACGGATGGAACGTGCTGCGCGCGGAATCGTTCGATCTGGTGATCACCGACGTCGACATGCCGCGCATGGATGGCATTGAACTCGTCAGCCGGATACGGAGCGATGCCCGCCTGACGCATCTGCCGGTAATGATCGTCTCGTACAAGGACCGCGAGCAGGATCGCGAGCGCGGCCTGCAGGCTGGCGCGGATTACTATCTGGCCAAAGGCAGCTTCCACGATACCGCGCTGCTCGACGCGGTACGTGACCTGATCGGCGAGGCACGCTCATGAGAATCGGCATCGTCAATGATTCCGCGCTGGCTGTTACCGCATTGCGGCGCGCGCTTGCGCTGGACGCCACACTCGAGATCGCCTGGATCGCCGGCGACGGCGAGGAAGCCGTGCGGATGGCGGCGACCCAGACTCCTGACCTGATCCTGATGGACCTGCTGATGCCGGTCATGGACGGCGTGGAAGCCACACGGCGCATCATGGCCGAATCGCCGTGTGCGATCGTCGTGGTGACCATGGACCTCGGCCGTAACGCGAACCAGGTGTTCGATGCCATGGGGCACGGTGCGATCGATGCCGTAGACACCCCGACGCTCACCGACTCCGACACCAAGCTCGCGGCCGGCCCGCTATTGCGGAAGATCCGGAACATCGCACGCCTGCTTGGCGGACGCGCGCAGGCGCCCCATCCGCTCGCGGCGGCCACCAAGACGCCCACCGCGCCCCGGCTGGTCGCG